>NZ_PIZH01000186.1 GCF_002835825.1 Methanoregula sp.
CGTTAAAGAAGCAGTGGTACCATCGCTTCCGCTGGTTCATCACCAGTGACGGGGCCGTTGTCCTCGGCGGGCGCGACGCATCCCAGAATGAGGAACTGGTCAAGAAATACATGGCAGGGGGAGATACCTTTGTCCATGCCGATGTCCATGGGGCCAGTGTTGTCCTTGTCAAAGGAAAGACAGAGAGGATGGACGAGGTGGCGCAGTTTGCGGCTTCGTATTCCGGTGCCTGGCGGAGCGGGCACTTCAGCGCAGATGTGTACAGCGCCCTTCCCTCGCAGGTGAGCAAGACACCTGAGGCAGGCGAGTTCGTTTCGCGGGGCTCCTTCATCGTGCGGGGAGAGCGGACCTATTACCGGAATGTCCCGCTCTCCACCGCTATCGGTCTGATGCTTGAACCCCATGCCGCAGTCATCGGGGGACCCCCATCTGCTGTCAGGGACAAAGTGAAGGCATTCGTCGAACTCCGGCCCGGCCAGTTCGAGCCCAATGATGTGGCAAAGAAAGTACTGCGCATCCTGAAGGAGAAGCTCCCCGAAGAGGATGTGAAGGCGCTCAAGGGCATCCTGAACACCGAAAAGGTGGCGGCATTCACCCCGCCCGGCGGATCGGACATCGTGGGGCACCATGAAAGCTGAGTATGGGGAGATGCGTAATAGCTACGGCGAGATCCGGCTGTTTCCCGAGAGCATCGATGATCTCTGGCACCTCCAGCACATTATCGCTCCGGGCGACCTGGTCTTTGCTACAACGTTCCGGAGCGTGGATGCAGCAAGCGATAAAATCCGGCCGGAGAAAGTCGAGAAACGCCCGGTCAGGCTTGGCATACGCGTTGACCGGATCGAGTTTTCCGCTCATGGCATACGGCTCAGGCTTACCGGCATTATCGAGCACGGCGTGGACACCGGTGCGTTCCATACCATCAATGTCGAAACAGGTTACGAGATATCGGTGATCAAGCAGTGGAGACCCATCGATCGCGAACGAATAGAACGCGCTGTGAAAGCTTCAGTGTATGGTGTCATCCACGTCCTGACTATAGAAGAGGGGGAGGCCGAACTGTTCCGGCTCCGCCAATACGGCCCCGAGAGCGTTATCACCCTCACCTCAGGGAGCGGCAAAGGCGCCGAGACAGAATCACGGCGGGATTTCTTCGATCAGGTCCTTTCCAAGCTGGCGGAGATTACCGGACCCCTTATCGTGGCAGGGCCAGGGTTCATCAAGGACGATTTTATCCGGTACGCGAAGAGCAGGACCAATCCTGCTGCCGATCGTGCTGTTGTTGTTGAGACCCGGCGGATCGGGCGCGGGGCAGTCCAGGACGTGATCGGGAACGGGACACTGGAGAAGATGATCGATGACCTCCAGCTCTCCCGGGAGGTGAAACTGATGGACGAGCTCCTGATGCGGATCTCGCAGGATGGCGCGGTTGCCTATGGCCGGGCCGAAGTGGCGGATGCCATCGGATATGGCGCTGCCGAGCAGGTGCTAATAGCAGATACCCTCCTCCGCGATCCGGATATTACGGCACTTATTGAAAAAGCAGAGGCAATGCGGGCATCGGTTGTTGTGCTCTCATCCGCATTCGAGCCCGGAGAGCGGCTTATTGCGCTCGGGGGAATCGCAGCGCTGTTGCGGTATAAGATGGTTTGAGAATTCTCGAAAAATGGTAGTGGCATCATCCCACAATATTGAATGCTTTGTCTTTGAATCCCAAGACGTTATTGTTGGAATCAAGGATGGTTACTTTATAGTAACCTGTCGGTGCATTTGACGGGATGGGCATTGTTACGCGTGCATCATACCCAACTATTCCATATGCTGTACTGGTTATCGTTGTACTTCCCTGAGATAATGTAGCTTTATTGCCCGCACCCAAGTTGGATCCGGAAATATCAATATTCAGGGTTGTAGCAATTCCCCCGATAAACTGCTGGTCGGGAGTCAGCATCGATATCGTAACAGATGTTGCCGATGTCGTTGTCGTAGTACTCGTCGATGTCGCAGTTGCTGTTGCACTTGTATTCTTATAAACGGTAAACAGGTTTGCAGAAGTATATGCCTGTTTGTCCGGGTTGGTGATAACCACGTTCCACTGGCCGGGTTCTGTTGAGAGAGGGAGGGCAAACTTACAGGTTATCTTGGTTGCGGAAGAGACACTGACATCCGTTGCATCAATGGATGTCTCTCCGGTCTTTGTCAGTGCAACAGTGGCACCGGATACGAAATTCGATCCTTTAAGATCGGTAATTTTTACAGTTGTACCTGCAGTCCCGATGAAAGGATCGATATCATTAATCTTGGGAGCGGTCGTGCTTGCCGTTGTCTCGGTAGCGGTGGGTGCCGTTGTCGCCTTTGTGGTTGTGGGAGGAACTGTTGTTGTTATTGTGGGAGCGCCAATCCGGACTGAAGAGACTGTCACTGTTCCGACTTTTTCTGTGTAATCCCGGTCGATTGTGGCACGGCTTATCATCGATGTCTTTGAGTCCAGCCGGTATCCCCAGCTCCCGTCACTGAACGGAAAGATTGTCGCCCGTTCGTACATGTCCGTACCTGCATCGTACCCGATGATGAGAAGCCCGGTTGAGAGCGTTGACGCGGGTTTCCTGACGATATCGCCTTCGGCATATACTGCACCTGTGGTGGTCCCGGCACTGGTGACCGTTTCTGTGGCTGTGACATCCCCGGGCTTAGCGCCTTCATCCGAACAGCCGGCACAAAAGACACCGGCAACAAGGAGGGTAATAACTACGACAATAACCCATGCTGACGTTCTCATAGAGAACTGTAGGTCACCGGCCTATAAAAACAGATACAGGACAATCATTGCAGGATTGGAATGCAAATGACGATGATGCACGGAAAGCGCACAGGAAAAAAGATTATTCTTCTGTCTTTGCTTCTTTCTTCTCGGGTTTCTTGTAGCTCTCGACAAGGACGATCTCTGAGATACCCTTGATGAACTCGAATCCCTCGTGGATGATCCGGCCGCGCCAGAGGAGCCACCGGCGGTCGTAGTTGATGCCCGGCGGGAGGGTGACGACTGCCTTGCTGCCGTCCATCTCGATCTCCATCTCCCTGCCGGCATAGAGCCTGATAAGGCCCTTGAGCTGGTCGAGCGGTTCCTTGACAAACTCTTCGATCTTGTAGGAATAGGTCAGGGTCTGCCCTGCAAGAGGTGCGTTGAAGTCCACGATGACCCGGTTGCCGATGACGTCAACAACCGTTCCCTCGCCCTGCTCTTCGAGCCTCACCGGCATGCCGCGGACAGGCTTCTCGGAGAACTTGTTCTTCGGGAACGACTGGATCTTCTTCATGTCGCGTTCGCCGAATGCCTTCTCGGGCGGCACGGTCACCGTTCCCTCTGCACCGGCCTTCTTGCCAACGAGTTCCTCGTCAAGGCCGATGATAACATGTTTCTGCCCGACACAGACCGTGACCGGCCCGTAGATGGCATTCTCGCTGTGAATCCCCGCGGTCTTTGCTTCGTCCTCGCGGGTCGTGTCAAAGACCCTGTCGCCTACACTGCCGGTGTAGCTGAGCCGGATAAAATCTCCTTCTTTTATTGCCATGGTTCACCTGAATGTGTCAAGATGGATAAACTGATCAGCCGGATAAGATCCCAAAGGAACCTTATCAGGTGGTAGCGGGTAAGCGTACCTGACTATATTAAGTCGTAATCAAGACAGATAAACTATGGCACTATCATGCTCGAAGTTGAACTGAAAGTCAGAGTCCCCGGCCTGGATCCCGTACGCGAACGTCTCCTTGCACTCAGTGCGGAGTTCTGCGGGAAGGCGCACGAGCATGATATCTATTACAACGCCCCTCACCGGGACTTCGGCAAAACCGATGAGGCAGTACGGGTACGGTATACAAACGACCACGCTGTTGTCACGTACAAGGGCCCCAAGATCCGCAAGTTCGGTCTCAAAGCCCGCGAGGAACTGAACTTCAGCGTCGAGTCCGGAGAGACCTTCGAGAAAATGCTCGACCGGCTCGGCTTCACAAAGACCCTTGAAGTGAACAAGTGGCGCGAGAACTACCGGCTGGGTCGTGCCTCGATCGCCCTTGACCAGGTTGAGGAACTCGGGACATTTGCCGAGATCGAGATCATAACAGAGGACGACAGGGAAAACCCGACTCCTGTGATCGAAAAGATTGCAAAAGATATTGGAGCGGATGGTACACCTATTCTTGAGTCGTACCTGGAACTGGTACTGATACAAAGGAACGGGGACAGATAAATCAACGGTTTTTCGGGTATTTAATGAGGGGATTCTTCCTCCAACCAAACGATTGCCTGCCTGTTGTCGCAATCGAAAGGGGACAAGCAGCAAATCTCATCAGCGATGAGACGCAGGAATGCATCATCCATCCTATGATACGATAGTGAGATTTGAGAAACCGCTCTGTAGAAACCTTTTTTTTAATCCGCTCTTCCGCCCTCACCCGATTTGTACAC
>NZ_PIZH01000187.1 GCF_002835825.1 Methanoregula sp.
TTTTTCTACGACCGCCTACGCTCTCTACTCACACTTCCCCTCCCCGTCGGCGCGGACAGATGTGTATAAGAGCACGTTGCGATATATTCCGGGTTTACCTCGTACCGGTGCCGGTGCCGTTCGACAACCTGCTTCTCCCCGTAGAGTTTCCGGGCAAGGGTTCCGTCGCGGATATCGGCCGTGTAGTTGCCAAGCCGCATCGTCCCGCCCAGCTCGTTTACGTTCTCCTGCTCAGGAAGGATGGCGATCACGTGCGTCCCCTCGCCAAACTCCTCGCTCGTGGCATCGGCGATCCCCGCCTTGTTCCGGGCATACTCGACCGTTGCCAGCTGGAACCCGAGGCAGAGACCGAGGAAGGGAACCCTGTTCTCGCGGGCGAATTGTATCGCCTCTATCTTGCCCTCGATCCCCCGCTTGCCGAAGCCGCCCGGGATGAGTATGCCATCGTAATCCTTGAGGGAACACCGTTCGTACCGTTCGGCATCGAGCCAGGCGATCTTCACCTCGGTGGAGAGTGCCCGTCCCGCGTGCTTGAGCGATTCCTTGATGCTGATGTACACGTCCTCGATGCCGTACTTGCTGACGATGGCCACCGTCACGCGGTTCGTGTACTCCTTGTTGACGATACGGTACCACGTGGTGTCGGTCTCTTTCTTGTCAAGGCCGAGGTGGGCCGAGAGAACATCGTAAATTCCCTCCTTCTCCATCTCCATCGGGACAGCATAGGTGTCCGGGGCAGTGGCAGCCGAGATGACCGCATTCTGGGGGAGGTCGCAGAATGCCGAGATCTTGCGCTTGGTGTTGGCGCTCATCGGGTGCTCGCTCCTGCCGACGATGATATCGGCGTGAAGGCCCAGTTCCCGGAGTGCCTTCACCGAGTGCTGCGTGGGCTTCGTCTTCATGTCGCCCATCGTGTCTGCCGGGATAAGGGTCACGTGGATCAGGACATAGTCATGCTGGGGGAGTTCTCCCCGCATCTGGCGGATGGCCTCGAGGAAGGGCATGCTCTCGATGTCGCCGACAGTACCGCCGACCTCGACAAGGCAGATCTCCGCTTTAGTCCCGTCCGGGAACTCCTCCTCTGCCGCCTGGCGGATGCAGGCCTTGATCTGGTCGGTGATGTGGGGGATGATCTGCACGGTCTCGCCCAGGAAGTCGCCGCGCCGCTCTTTCTCGATCACCGTGCGATACACCTTACCGGTCGTGATATTGTGGGAAGCCGTGAGCTCGATATCAAGGAAACGCTCGTAGTTGCCGAGATCGAGGTCAACTTCGCTGCCGTCCTTTAAGACAAAGACCTCGCCGTGCTGTGCCGGGTTCATCGTGCCGGCGTCGATGTTTAAGTAGGGGTCGATCTTGACCGCGGTGACGCGGTAGCCCCGGTTCTTCAGGATCCTGCCGACGGACGCCGCCGTGATCCCCTTGCCCAGACCGCTCATCACACCGCCGGTAACAATGATGTACTTCACGTGATCTCCCCGATTGCTGTATAGGTTGCTCATAATCCGTATTAGTGTTATTGTACTGCGGCGGGAGACTGGTTTTTTATAAACATCCCGGATACCCATGCCAAGGAAGAAAGTTCATGTAGGCACACACGAAAAATAAGAGGCATGAAATCCAGGTATTTCCTGACCATTGTTGCTTTGGTCCTGATCGCAGCACTCACAATCCCTCCGGTTGCCGCTGCCACAGGTGCAGATCCTGCAACAGAATACTTCAACATGGCACAGGTTGCCATCGGTAATGGAGACTACAACCGGGCTGTCGGACTCTTTGACATGGCACTTGCCGAGAACACGACCCTGATCAGCCAGGGGGATACGCTCATGTACCTTTACAAGGACAAGGCGGCCGCTCTTGCGGACCTGGGAAAATATGACGATGCCCTTACGACAGTAAATGCGGGACTCGTACAGTTCAAGAGCAGCACCGGGATGTGGAATAACAAGGGGTACATCCTGTTCAGGATGGGCCGCTACAACGAGGCAGTCGATGCCTATAACCAGGCAGTAACGATCGACCCGGCATATGAGAAGGGATGGATCAACAAGGGCGACGCGCTCGTAAAGGCGGGAAGGGCTGGCGAGGCAATTGAAGCCTATAACAAGGCCCTCAGCCTGGATCCGGAGAGCAGCTCGGCAAAAGAAGGACTTGCAATGGCCCAGAAAGAAGCCGGATCCGGTTCAATGCTCATCATCCTTGTCGTCATTGTCATTGTAGCTGCGGGTGCAGCCGTGTGGTATATCAAGTTCCGTAAACCTGCAGGCAACGATGCTGGTCCTAAAAAGAGCGGAAAGAAAGAATAATTTTTCCTGATATTTCCGTTATCCTCTCTTTGAGGATTCCATTTCCGTTTATTTCGTTTCTTTGGTTACCGTGAATGCAGCAGAAGTCCGTGACAGCAGGAACCTCTCCCCGCCGTTGTCCGCCCAGACCTCGGCCTCGCAGAATGCTACCCGCCGCCCTTTCCTTATAACCCGGCCTTCGGCAGTGATCGATCCTTCGCGGGCACCCCGGATGAAACTGGTGGATTCCGAGATAGTGGCGATCCCTTCGCCTTCAGCCAGCTGCGTGTAGACAGCAAGCGCCATCGCCTCGTCCGCAAGCGCAACGAGCATCCCCCCCTGGAGCCAGCCGACACCGTTGTGCATGTCCGGCCGCACCTTCATCGCAAGCTCGGCCTTCCCATCACCGGCACTCACGACATCGATGCCCATCAGGCAGAAGAAAGGGTTGGCTGCCCGGCCATCCCGCTGGATCCGTTCACGATAGTTCATAGTCTTCTTATGCATCTTTTTACCCGGCGGGGATTAAGATTCCCCTTTTCGAGCAGGTTCACACTACGCAGGGTGCCGGGTTAATATGCCACAACGATCGACCTCTCCATCATGAAGGAGACGGAAACAAAGGAAATGCTCGCGGATCTCGTATGGCTGAACGCGGTTATTGCTACGGAACTGATCCAGATCACGGAAAATACTTCGGCAATTCTCCGGAAATCGGCTCCCCCGGCAAGCTGCCTCACCGAACATCATGCCCTGCGGGAAACAGCGCTTGCCATGGCAGAAAAATACCGGCCCGGCACGATGCTCTCCCAGCATCTCACAAAGCACCAGTAAGACCGGTGAATCCCCGTGTTACCACTAATGTTATTGGGAATCTTTCCCAACCATTATGCAGAATATCCTTTCACCCTTCCCTTTGCAGGGATCTCCTGCAGAGGATACCGGGACCGACCATGAAAGGCAGGCTGCTTTCCCCACCATGACACCAGATCCCGCGTTTCGTTACAGTCTCGTGATCCCCGCGTACAACGAGGAGTCGCGGATCCTCCCGCTTCTGGAGAGCATCGGGACGTTTGACGGGGAACTCATCGTTGTCTGCGACGGGACGGACCGGACGGCAGAGATTGTCAAAAAGACCGCAGCACGGCGCACGGACCTTGCCATCCGGTGCCTTGAGTTCGACCACCGGCTCGGCAAGGGAGGGGGCGTCCGGGCCGGGCTCTCTGCGGCACGGGCACCTCTGGTTGGGTATTTCGATGCCGATGGCTCAACCGGTATCGGAGAGATGCTCCGCCTTTTCTCCTCGCTCGGTTCGGCCGATGGTGCGATCGGTTCCCGCTGGGTCCCGGGCTCCAACCTTACGGTCCGCCAGGGGTGGATGCGGAGGGTGGAGAGCAGGGGGTTCAACCTGATCATGAGGATTCTGTACGGGCTTCCGTATCACGATACCCAGTGTGGTGCCAAGGTCTTCAGGAAAAAGGCGATCGATACGGTCCTGCCAATCCTTATCGCAGAGGGATTCGAGTTCGATGTCGAGCTGCTCTGGCGGCTCCGTTGTGCAGGTTACCGTATCATCGAAGTCCCCATCGAGTGGCAGAACAAGGGCGATTCGCGGGTGAAAAAGCGGGACATGATCGGAATGCTCTCGGGCCTCATCCGTATCCGCCTGCACCGGGGCAGGGCATGACCACACGGGGACCTGAAGATACCACAAGGGAGGCGTTCCGGCTTTTCGAAGACGGCCGGTTCCCGGAGTCGCTTGCCGTCTGTAACCGGCTGCTGGAGGAGGCAAAGGACCCTGCCCTCGAAGTCCTTGCGGCTACAAATCTCTTCCACATTGGCCGGTACGAGGATGCCGAGGTCTTCTTCCGCGACCTGGCTGTCAGGATGCCGGACTCATCCTATGTCCACAGTTACCTCGGAAAAGTGTTGGAAGCAAGGGGGGGAGGATGAGGCGACATCCGAGTACGCTGCGGCAGTCAGGCGGGACCCGGCCAACCAGAATGCTTTGAGGGGTTATGCCAATAACCTCTTCTCACAAACCGACTTCCGGGAAGCCTTGCCATTACTGCCCCATCCACGGAAACTGCCCGGAACGTATAAGGAACCCGTCAACCGGGAACGGTCGCCACTGGGTTCGGTAGGGTGG
>NZ_PIZH01000188.1 GCF_002835825.1 Methanoregula sp.
GCATCACTCTGTGCGGCAGTGATCATCGCATCAGCGTTTTTTCTCGCCCCCTCGATCCGGGCTCCCAGTTCCTGCTCCTTGTTCCGCATCTGCTGCAGGAGCGTCCGTTCAGTACCCATCTCCCTTTCCCTGTTAAAGTCCGTGCTTCCGTTTCAGGATCGAGGTTACCCCGCACGAGGGTCTCTTTTCAGGATGCGATTCGCGCTCGTCCTGCTCCCCGGCCCGCAAAAGTCCCTTCGCTTTCAGTGCTGCATCCTCAATCCGCTTGCGGCAGCGCCCAACTGCCGCGTCCTGCAGTGCACCGATCGTTTTCATGAGGTCCTGTGCCACACCAGCACCTCCGTTGGAATTGATCAATTGCCTATACCGTGCCATGGGGATATAAACCTTGTTGCCCCCTCCCTTTGGAAGAGAGGATGCTCATTTGTGGCAGCATCCTCACCATCCTCGCTGGTTGCATGTCGGGGATCACGAGCAGCGAGTGGGCGAGAATTGGTCTCCCTCTAGGCATGGCGCTGATGACAGTCTTTTTTGCCATGATCTTTGTCCCGGCCTGGATGGGTTGTGATGATACCTTCGTTGCCCTCCCCTAATCGTGATCTGCTGACCACTTGGAAATCACAACAACCATGTAGCTGGAGTGCCCAGATCAGTGATACCTATGAGTGATGCAGGCGGGAACATGGCGGTAGCGGAGAAGGTTGAACAGGAGATTGCGCGGCTGTCCGATCCCTCCCTTGATGTCCGCCATGCTGCTGTTGCCGCCCTCCGGGAGATCGGGGAGCCTGCGGTTGTTCCGCTGCTCCGTGAACTCGGTGAGGCAGGGGGAAATGACCGGCGCTGGTATGCAGCAGTTGCCCTCTCCCGTATCGGCATTCCCGCCATTGCACCGCTCATCGAAGCCATGAAGGCCAACCGGGAACAGGCATTCCGGCGCTATGGTGCAGCAGCACTGGGGGAGATGGGAGCCACCGCCGTTACCCCGCTCATCGACGCCATGGCGACCGATGAGGCGGAGCTCCGTGGATTCCTCTCGCAGGCGCTCTGCCGGGTTGGCGTGCCGGCCATCGAACCCCTGCGGCAGCGGCTGCATGATGCCGACAAGATTGTCCGGTCCTGCGCCACCCTCACGCTCTGGAAGCTGGGCGAGGCGGGCGTGCCGGTCATTGTTGAGGACGCGGGAAAAGAAGACTAAAAAAAGGCTAACGGAGGTTTGCCCCGGGTAATCCGGTGCAGGGCCCGTAGCTCTATTCTGCCGGGGGTACCGGGGTCTCGCTGGCAGCGGCCGGCGGTATGGTGTGTCCCTTCTTCCGGGAGTCAAGCCATTGGGACAGCTGCCCCATCAGCGAGAGCACCGCAGGCATGATGAAGATCGCGCCAGTCAGGGAGAACCCGACTGCAATCAGGGTCGAGATGCCGAAGTTGCTGATGATGGGGAAGGTGGCAAGGCAGAGTGCCGAGAACCCGAAGAAGGTTGCAAGGCCTGAGACCGTGATGGCGCTGCCGATCTTCTGGACGCTCTCCTGGATTGCGGCGATCGGGTCGTGCAGCCGTTCCTCTTCTTCAGCGTACCGCTCCATGACAAGGATGGTGTACTCGGCAGCAACACCGATGGTCATGGAGCCGAGCGTTGCCGTGAGCGGGGTATAGGTCAGGCCGATGAGGTACATCATCACCGCGTTCCAGCCGACAATGAAGATGATCGGGATGATCGGGGAGACCGCGTGGAGGTGGCGGTACACCAGGATCAGGAAGACAAAGACGAAGATGAACCCGAGCACGGTCATCTGGTCCTTGGACTCCGACATGGACCCGAGCAGGCTGGTATACAGTTCGAAGCTTCCGGCCGGTTCGACCGTGATCCCAATCGGGGGTTCGAGGAACGCGATCTCCTTTACCATCTGCTCTTTTAGGTCATTCTCCTGGCTCATCTCCATGTCCGTGGTGCTGAACCGGATGATCCCGTTCATGGGGCTGCTGAGGTATGCTTCTTTCGTGCTCTGGGGGATCTTCGCAAGGACGGTGTCGAGCTCTGCCTGGGTCCTGGGCATTGCGCCGCCATTGTACTGGAGGATATAGGTGACGATGCTGGTCGCACCTGTCAGCTCCTGATGATGGGCCAGTTCGTAATCCTGGAACTCCTTGATCCATCTCACCGTATCAAGATCCGTGACGCGGGATCCCTGGATCATTAAGTCGGCGGTGCTGGTCGCCCCGATAATGCGGGTGACCTTGTCGATGTTGATCTTGGCCGGCATGTCCGAGGGGACAAACGCGTTCTCATCGGAACTGACCGGAATGGTCGGATCGATCTGGAAACCGATGAGTGCAATGAGGCCTGCGATGAGCAGGACCGGGATCGGGTTTTTGGCAATCTTCACCGAGGTGCTGGTAAGGAAATCCTCGTACGAGAAACCGCTCTTCTTTTTGTTCTTCTCCTTTCCGATGATCGTGTCGCAGGCTTCTGTCCCCACAGCGTAGCACTGCCCGGTCTGCGGCTTGGGCTTGTAGTTTAAGAGAAGCCCGAGTGTCGGCATGCCGATGCAGGAGAACCAGTAACAGGTGTTGATGCCAATGATGGCGACCAGCCCGAACGAGCGGATCATCGGGACGGTCGAGATGAACATGGCCACGAACCCCATGGAGGTAGCCAGCATCGCGTACAACACGGCCGGGCCGGTGCGGGTCACGGTCATGAAGACCGCATCGTCAAGCGATCCCTTCCGGGCTTCTTCATCGAACCGGGCATGGAACTGGATGGCGTAATCGATCCCAAGGCCGATCAGGACCGGGAATGCCCCAATCACGGCCATGTTTAAGGAGATCCCGGCAAGGCCCATGAGGCCCAGCGACGTGATGAGACCAAGTCCTACGAGAAGGACGGGCATGAAGCGGTGGCGGACATAGGCAAACAGGATGCCCATGGTGATGATCATCAGGATCATCGCCCCGCCAATGAGGATGCCCATGTTGCTGGTTAACCCTTCGCCCATCTGCTGGGAGAACGCCGGGGAACCGGATATCTCCACGGTCACGCCGGGCGGGGTGGGGGAGGCATCGATGACGGACCCGATATTTTTCAGTACCGATTTCTGCACATCCTCGGAAAGGCCGGGCGTGAGCTTGATCTGGACGAGCGTTAAGACATTGGAGGGATACAGCGTGGAGCGTAAGTCCTCGGGGAGGCTGTTGACCAGCACCAGGGTCTCTTCCTTGGACGAGGGGAGCATCCCGCCATTGTACGCCTTTAAGTAATCGGTGATGCTCCCGACACTGTTGATATTCTGCTGCTGTTTTATGTTCTTCTCAAGATCATCGATATACGCCAGTACGTCCGGGCTGAGCGGATCGCCAGCCTCGATGATGAGGATGATGGTATCCGCCTGGTATTCCTGGTTGTATTTTGCCTGGAGGGCGCCGGCGGGGGTGTCCTTGTCCACATAGGTCTCCCATCCGGTCTGCATGGAGAGCATGGTCATGCCATACAGGCCAATGCAGAAGGCTGCGACAAGCAGGCAGGCTACGAGTTTTGGCCGTTTGGTGATGGTAAATGCAATGCCCTCGAAGATTTCCTTGATCATAGCGGTCCCTCAGCACGGTGTAGGGAGTGGTTTTGTCGGGGTGGGAGCAGCGGCTCCTGCGTAAACGTCATGTGCCCTCATTGCGGTTTTGTCTTCCGCAGGTATGCCATGTACCCGATGCCAGCTGCAAGGACCACAAGGATGAGCCCTGCAACCAGGATTGTTGTCGGGATTCCTGCGATGGTACCGGCCTTTGCCGGAAGCACCTGGACGGTCACCGGCACGGTGTCGGACTCCTGGCTGTTGCCCAGCGCATCACGGAACCGGAGTTTGCTGTCGAAGGTGTATGTCCCCGGCGCCGTCTCTCCACTGACGGCAACCTCGTAGAGGGCAGTCGCGGTCTCCCCGGGGCGGATCTCGCCAAGGTACGCGACCGTGCCTTCTGCGGTGACGCCGCCATGGGGGGTTATCCGGGACTGGGTCTCATGCACAGTGGTCTTGCCGTTGTTCCGGTAGGTGATTGCAATGGTATCATGCGAACCGGCTGCAACCTGGGGTGTGGCGGACGTTACGGAGAAACTGATCTTTGAGCTGAATGGGATACCCACGGACTCGCTCCGGGAGGTGACGATCTCGCCCGCCCGGTTGGTGTAGGTGACTGAGACATCGACCGGGTAGACCTGGTCTGCAGCATCCTTGGATGCAGATATCTTGAACCGGGAGGTGATGATGTCGCCGCTTCTGAAGTTCCCGACAAATGCGGTGCTGTCGGTCGGGATGACAGCACTCGACCCGCTCTGTGTGAGTTTGACACTCGCTTTGGTGCCATCCTCGGGGCCGTCGTTCCTGATCTTCAGGACAACATACCCGGAGGTGCCGGCACTGAGCCTGTCAGGGATGGCCTCGACCACCGCG
>NZ_PIZH01000189.1 GCF_002835825.1 Methanoregula sp.
GGCCAGGCGAAGAGAAGAAGCAGGATCCGGGCACTCGGCAACTGCCAACGGGAGCATCTTGCCGGTGAACGTGCCAAAGCATTCGATCGCAGCAAACGGCAGTGTTGCGTTCTCTCCCGAGAGCTCAAAGAGCAGCTTCATCCTGATCAGATGGCACCCGGGCGCTCAAATAGGTGCGCAAGAAAAGAATGTAAGATGAAGATCGGGGATTATTTCTTCCCCTTCTTCTTCCCCATGATACCGGAGAAAAAGCCGCCGACTCCGCCACCCTTTCCTTCCAGCTCGATGATCTTCTGGTACAGTTCTTTCTGCTCGCTGCTGACTGATTTCGGGATGACGATCTTCACCCGGACAAGGAGGTCGCCTGGTTTTCCGCGTCTTTTTACACCTTCGCCAGCAATTTTCAGGGCTGTGTTGTACTGTACGCCGGCAGGGATTTTGAGATCAATGTGGCGTTTGTCGATGGTCTCGATCTCAACATCCGTCCCAAGGACTGCCTGAGCAGGTGAGACTTCAATGACGGTCTCAAGATTGTCTCCCGAACGGACAAAGCGTTCGTGAGGCATGACATAAACTTCAAGGAACAGGTCGCCGTTTGGTGCCCCGTAATCCCCGGCTTCGCCGTACCCCTCCATGCGGAGCCGCATACCGCTGTCAATACCGGCCGGGATGTGGACGGAAACTTTTCGCTTGACCCGGTTATGACCGGATCCATGACATTCGTGACAGGTCTTCTCCGGGATCTTTCCCCGGCCCCCGCACTGGGTACAGGTTGACATCCGGACAAACTGACCAAACGGGGAGTTGGTTGCCTGCCGCATCTGGCCGCTCCCGCCGCAGCGCGGGCAGACGTTCAGCCGTTTTGTCTCGCTTCCGGAACCGCTGCAGGCAGCACACGGCTCTGAGTGCATCACCTCAATCTCCCGGTCCATGCCGGCAACAGCGTCCTCAAGCCGGATCTGGATCCCCATCAGGAGATCGGCACCGGGCTGCGGCCCGGACCTCCGCTGACCGCCCCCGCCAAAGAAATCGAAGATATCCCCAAAGCCGGAGAAATCTGAGTAGAACCCGCCGTTCCCAAAACCGCCCCCTCCACCGGTGTAGGAGCCTTTCGACGCATTGGTGAAGGTCTCGTGACCCATGTTGTCGTACTGGGCCTTTTTCTGGTTATCGGAAAGGACACTGTAGGCCTCGTTGATCTTCTTGAACTTCTCCTCTGCGCCAGGCTCCTTGCAGACATCGGGGTGGTATTTGCGGGCAAGGTTGCGGTAGGCTTTCTTGATCTCCTTCTCGTCAGCATTCCGCGGGACACCTAAGGTGTCGTAGTAGTCGCCCGCACTCATTTATGGATCACTTCACTCGTCTTTTACTTTATAATCTGCGTTGACCACGTTGTCATCGTTTTTGGGCTCCTGCCCGGAAGCCTGGCCGGCCCCGCCTGCTGCTCCGCCGGCCTGCTGCTGGGCAGCTGCCTGCTGTTCGGCCTGCATCTTCTGGTAGATCTTGGTGGTTGCAGCATAGACAGCCTCGGTCAGCGACTCCATTGCCTTCTTGATGGCCTCAAGATCTTCACCGGGCAGGACCTTCCTGACTTCAGCAATGCCCTCTTCGATTTTTGTCTTGTCCGCGGTCTCGAGCTTGTCGCCGCTCTCCTTCAACATCTTCTCGGCAGTGAAGACCGCGGTATCAGCCTGGTTCCTGAGCTCGATCTCCTCGCGTTTCTTCTTGTCGTCGGCCTCGAACTGTTTTGCCGCATCCATGGCCTTCTTGATGTCCTCTTCGGAGAGCTTGCGGTCACCCTTGATGGAGATGGCCTGCTGGTTGCCGGTGCCCATGTCCTTTGCCGAGACATGGATGATACCGTTCGAATCAATGTCGAACGTAACCTCGATCTGCGGGATCCCGCGGGGTGCCGGAGGGATGCCGGTCAGCTGGAACCGGCCGAGCGTGAAGTTGTCCTTTGCAAGCGCACGCTCGCCCTGCACTACATGAATCTCGACACTGGTCTGGCCGTCGGCTGCCGTGGAGAAGATCTGGCTCTTCCGTGTCGGGATGGTCGTGTTCCGCTCAATGAGCTTGGTGGCAATGCCGCCCAGGGTCTCAATACCGAGCGTGAGCGGGGTGACGTCCAATAGGACGATGTCCTTTGCCTCACCGGTAAGGACCGCCCCCTGGATCCCGGCACCGAGCGCAACACATTCATCGGGATTGATTCCCTTGTCGGGTTCCTTGCCAAGGAGCTTCTTGACCGTCTCCTGCACGAGCGGGACGCGGGTCGAGCCCCCGACAAGCAGGACATGGTCGATGTCTTTGGGCTCCAGCTTGGCATCGGAGAGCGCCTGCTTTACCGGGCCCATAGTGGACTCGACCAGGTCGCTGATCAGTTGTTCGAGTTTTGCCCGTGTGAGATCGATGTTGAGGAACTTGGGGCCGCTTGCGTCAGTGGTGATATAGGGGAGGTTAATGTTGGTGGTCTGGCGCTGGGAGAGTTCGATCTTGGCATTCTCCGATGCATCCCGCAGGCGCTGCATGGCATAGGGATCGTTCCGGAGGTCGATACCTTCCTTTTTCTTGAACTCCTCCACAAGATAGTCCTGGACCAGCTTGTCGAAGTCGTCTCCGCCCAGGTGGTTGTTGCCTGCCGTGGACTTGACCTCGAAAACTCCGTCGCCAAGTGTCAGAATCGAGACGTCGAAGGTCCCACCGCCAAGGTCGTACACGAGGATCGTTGCATCGGCTTCTTTGTCAATGCCATACGCGAGAGCGCTTGCTGTCGGTTCGTTGATGATACGGAGCACTTCAAGGCCCGCGATCTGGCCGGCATCCTTTGTTGCCTGGCGCTGGGCATCATTGAAGTACGCGGGAACAGTAATGACGGCTTTTGAGATCTTCTCGCCAAGGTAGGCCTCTGCATCGATCTTGAGTTTCTGCAGGACCATGGCGGAAATCTCCTGGGGAGTATATCCCTTGCCGTCAATGGTTACCTTCTCGCTCGTGCCCATCTTGCGCTTGATGGACTGGATTGTCCGCTGGGGGTTGGTCACCGCCTGCCGTTTGGCGAGGCTGCCGACAAGACGTTCGCCATCTTTCGTGAACGCGACAACTGAAGCAGTCGTTCGCCCGCCTTCGGAGTTAGGAATGACAATGGGTTTTCCCGCCTCCATGATCGACATACACGAATACGTTGTTCCCAGATCAATTCCCAGAACCTTCTCATTTGCCATGGTTTTTACGCCTCCTTGTGGTTGTTCTCTTTTCCTTTGGATACTGCTACTTTTGCATACCTGATAACTTTGTCATGCATCCGGTACCCTCGGCTGACTTCGTCGATAACGGTTCCGGTGCCGGCGTCCGAGGGCACATGGGCAATCGCCTCATGCTCCCCCGGGTTGAACGATTTGTTGAGCGACTCTATGGGACAGACCCCGTGGCGCTGCAGCTGGGCAGACAGGAGCTGCTGGATCCGGGCAACTCCCTCGCGGAGGTGTGAATCGTCTGATTTCAGTGCCCGTTCGATGTTGTCGGCAACTTCGAGGATGTCACAGGCAAACCTCTCGTTTGCAAGGGCAATAGTCTGGACCCGGTCCCGCTCGCTGCGTTTTTTGTAATTCTCAAAATCCGCTGCAAGACGCAGGAAACGGTCATTCAGTTCTGCGTACGCTTTCTTCTGCTCATCAGCGTCCGCACTTCCGGATGCCGGGATATCCGCATTCTGTGCGGTCATATCCGGGGTGTCCTGTACCGGGGGCTCCTGCCCGTTCTCTGCATTGCTCATAGTCCATCCCTTCGATGTTCCAATATCTATTGCATTGTGGTTCTATATAAATTTTGAGTAAGTGGATGTCACGCAACCTGCAATTATTGGTCTGTTTCAGGAACTGGGTTCGAAATTCGCGTGAAATGATGATTGGAGGCAGCAGGATTATCAGATTAAAGGGAAAAATTGCCCGAATTGCCGGTATTGACATACCCTAAGGCAAGATTCTGCCGGTGAGCCGCACAACCATAGGATAGAACAGTAAGTTCCCCTCCACACCTTTTTTCTCCCCTCCTGCCCATAGTTATGACCATGAAGTGGGCACTGCTTTCAGTCTGGGATAAGACCGGGATTGTGGATCTGGCACGGGAACTTGCCGGGCAGAAATACAATATCATGAGTTCCGGGGGAACCGGCAAAGCGCTTGCCGCTGCCGGTATCCGCTTCACGGAAGTCTCCAGTTATACCGGCTTTCCGGAGATGATGGACGGCAGGGTCAAGACCCTCCACCCAAAGGTCCATGGCGGACTTCTTGGGAGGGGACAGATCGATGATGCGGTTATGGCAAAGCATGGTATCAACCGGATCGACCTGCTTGTTGTCAACCTCTATCCGTTCGAGGCAATGTCGGAAAAGGA
>NZ_PIZH01000001.1 GCF_002835825.1 Methanoregula sp.
AGCCCAGTGAGATCGCGAAATACGGGACATGCGTGGTTGTCGGGGGAGGCGTAGGCACGGCAAGTCTCCCCATCATTGCCCGTGCTGCCCGGGCAGCCGGTAACCGGGTCATCGGCATCATAGGAGCAAGAAACGCCTCACTTCTTATCCTGGAAGACGAGATGGGAAAAGCCTGCGATGAGCTTCTCATCTCGACCGATGACGGCAGCAAGGGTTTCCACGGGTTTGCCGCTGATCTTTTGAAACAGGTCATGGCACGCGAGAAAGTAGACTGCGTCTGGATCATCGGACCTGCCATCATGATGAAAGTGACCTGCGAGGTTACGAGGTCAGCAGGCATCAAGACGTTCGTATCGCTCAACCCGGTTATGGTTGATGGCACCGGGATGTGCGGATCCTGCCGGGTAATTGTTGGGGGCGAGACGAAGTTTGCCTGTGTTGACGGCCCGGAGTTCGATGCACACATGGTGGACTTCAATGCCCTGATGCAACGTCTGCGAATGTACCAGCCGGAGGAGAAAGAATCTCTTGAACGATACCAGGCACATGTCTGTGCATGCCACGGAGGCAGTCACCATGCATGATCGATCTGTTGAAGAGCGCGTCAGGGATTTTACCGAGGTCGACGCTGGCTGTACTCTGGATGAGGCAAAGGTTGAATCGGAACGATGCATCCAGTGCAAGAAACCGCTCTGTATAAAGGGCTGCCCGGTGAACATCGATATCCCCGCATTCATCCGCGAGATTGCTGCAGGGGATATCCGGAAGGCTGCGGTCATCATCAAGGAGCAGAACATGCTTCCAGCAATCTGTGGCAGGGTATGCCCGCAGGAAGTCCAGTGCGAGGGCCAGTGCATCCTTGGCAGGAAGGCAAAACCCATCGCAATCGGTATGCTTGAACGGTTCGTTGCAGACTGGGAACGGCAACATGGAATGGTCCTTCCCCAAAAGAAACCCGCTACCGGGCGGAGGGTAGCCGTTGTCGGAGCCGGTCCTGCCGGCCTGACCGCTTCCGCTGAACTCGCCCGCATGGGCCATAACGTCACTCTATTTGAATCGCTTCATGCGGCCGGGGGAGTCCTGATGTACGGTATTCCGGCATTCCGCCTTCCCAAGGAAATTGTCAAGGCTGAAGTGGACGCAGTCCTGTCGCTGGGTGTCGATCTCCGGCTCAACCATCTTGTGGGAAGGAGTGTTCCCATACAGGAACTCCTGAACTTTGATGCGGTATTTCTTGGAACCGGTGCAGGCCTCCCGTATTTTATGGGACTGCCCGGTGAGAACCTTCCCGGGGTATACTCGGCAAATGAATTCCTTACCCGCGTCAACCTCATGCATGCCGACCGGTTCCCGGTCTTCGACACTCCCGTCAAGCGCGGAAGCCGCGTGGTAGTAGCCGGTGGCGGGAATGTTGCTATGGATGCGGCCCGGGTTGCACGACGGCTCGGTGCAAAAGTCACCCTCGTGTACCGCCGCCGCGAAGAAGATCTTCCGGCCCGTATAGCCGAGATTGCCCGTGCAAAAGAAGAAGGCGTCGAGTTCATATGCTGTGCAAACCCGGTGCGAATCCTCGGCGACCAGGTGATGACCGGTGTGGAATGTGTCCGGATGGAGATGTGTGCCATGGATGCTTCCGGCAGGCCCGAACCGGCTCACAAAGAAGGCAGCGAGTTTGTCATCGATGCGGATATTTTCATCGCTGCGATCGGACAGGGGCCAAACCCTCTCCTCATCGGCGAGATTCCCGGACTGAAGCGCAGTAAGCGGGGAAACGTCATCGTTGACAACGATTTCCGGACATCACAGCGCAAGATCTATGCCGGGGGAGACGTTGCCACAGGTGCAGCAACAGTCATCCTTGCCATGGGTGCAGCCAAATCCGCTGCACAGGCAATCGACCGGATGTTCCGGCAGGAATAATTTCCTTCTCTTTTACAAATCCATTATTTCTGTTGTTGAAAATCAATGATATTTCATGCAGCATTCAGAGAATTATTCCGGGAAACCGTATACTTCCATTAACATCTGCCAGATTCAATGGTTAGCCCGGCAACGGAATATGGTGCGACATCACCTTGAATTCTGATGG
Source organism: Methanoregula sp. (assembly GCF_002835825.1). Lineage (GTDB taxonomy): Archaea > Halobacteriota > Methanomicrobia > Methanomicrobiales > Methanospirillaceae > Methanoregula. The sequence goes on from NZ_PIZH01000001.1 coordinate 2,090, forward strand.
ACTGGATGCAAAAAGGATTGGTAGTTTCCTGATTTGCAGACTGTTCTGACTCCATGCGGGTCAGAAGATCGCAAGTCTGAACAAGGCAGCCCGAAATTATGACGGAAGCTGAAATAAAAAAGCAGAAATAAAATTCCGGTAGCAGGAGCCACCAGAGTGATCCCTTCAGGACAGGGAAATGTCTTTCACAGAGAATTCAAGGTTCCGTCCAAACGCTTTTGAAAATGCCCGCATCTCGCTCTCGATCCCCCAGATCTCCAGCTGGCAGTCTCCCCGTGCAAGGATCTCGAGCCGGGCTGTTGTCTTATCTGCAGCAGAGAAGCGGACATGCTGCACGAGAGCCGCATGGCTTCGGTCAAGGCTCTCCCCCAGACGCAGGAAACAGGAGAGGAGGCGAAGGACCCGCTGGTCACGGGGATCAAGAATCGTTGCACCAAGATCTTTTTTCCGGGGGCTTTTCTTGCGGTGGAACCGTGCCAGCAGGGCGATAAGGTTCACCTCCCGGTCATTGAACCCGAGGAGCTCGGAGTTCCGGATAATGTAATACGAATGTGCATGGTGGTTGGTAAACGAGATGAAAGAACCGATGTCATGGAGGAACGCCGCATACTCGAGCAGTTCCCGTTCGGCATCGGAAAAATCATGGAGCTTCTTTGTCCTGGCGGAATCAAACATTTCGAGCACAAGCGTAGTCACGGTCCGGGCATGGATTTCATTGATCCCGCAGGATCTCCCCAGTTGGAGGACGCTGCGCTGCCGTGGCGTCAGTTCACCCATCAGGGGAAAACTGTCCATCCGGGAAAGGTAATCCACAAGGAGTCCGTCCTGCAGTCCGCGACTTGTAACAGAGATCTCTGATAATCCCAGTTCTTTCATGAAAACTTCAAGGATAATGGCACCGGGAACGATAATGTCTGCGCGTTCGGGATTGATCCCGGGCACTTTCCGGCGCTGTTCCAGTGTCAGCGGAGAGAGAAGGTCAATCACCTTTTTCAGTTCCTTATATTTCAGCGTGTGCCCGTTTGATTTTGGCGTGGATTCGTTTACCGGATGCAGTGCTTTTTCTGCAATCTCGGCCAGGTTCATGATGGTTCCGGAACTGCCAATGAAACAGTCAGGCCGGACCGTCCTGATGGCAGCCTTTGCATGGACGATGGCATTCCTGACATGCTGGTGGATCGTTTTTTGCTGCTCCAGTGATACAATACCTTTCTCATCGGAACAGGGATACTGGTTGGCAAGGCGTATTGCCCCGATACGAAAACTGTCGAGATAGGTATAGCCCTGTGTATCCCCAATGGCTATCTCGGTACTCCCGCCCCCGATATCGATGCAGAAGACGTTCCGGTCGGAAAGATGAATTGCACTGACTACCCCAAGAAAGATAAGACGGGCCTCTTCGCGACCAGAGATAATCCGGATATCCAGTCCGGCTTCCTGCCTGATGCGGTGCAGCAGTTCGTTCTGGTTCGAGGCTTCCCGGGTCGCTGATGTAGCGACCGCGACAAATTCCTCGGTGTGGAACGTGCGGGCAAGATCCACAAACTTCTTTGCAACAACAACTGCCCGGTCCATGGCAGCCGTAGTGATCATCTCGTCCTCGAATTCTCCCTCGCCAAGCCGCACCTGCTGTTTCTGCCGAGAGAGAATAGTATACGAATGATTCGGGTTGAGCCGGACAATGAGCATCCGGAGGGAATTGGTCCCAAGGTCGATGAACGTGACAACCCGGCCTTCGGGAGCGATTCGCTCCGAACTCACCGGATCACCAGTTCCCTGCCGAATTCACGGGTGAACAGAGCGGATTTTGATCCTGCCTGCTCTTTCTCCTTAGTACAATCGGAGTGGGAGATGATATCACACGTGATCTCTGCCTCACCAATGATACAATGGACTTCCTGTACCGTGCCGTTATGGAGATAGTCAAGCCCGTCGGCAACACGGAGGATTCCGGAAAGCAGGAGAGTTTTTTTCCGATCCCCGGGAGGGAGCAGGAGGAAGAGTGGATGTGAGTCAATCTTCATTTGCCCGCGATGGGCAAGGGCCACGAGTCCGGCAATGCTCCGGTCACGGATATCAAGGGGAAGCGATTCCTCGGAAAAGATCCAGCGGGCAGACCGGACATTGTGCTTGCGTGCCCCATCCTGCAAACCCACATCATGGAGCATCGCTGCGCATTCAAGCAGGTTGCGGTCATGCCGGGTCAGTGCGTGAAGCGGGAGAAGGCTGTCAAAGAGCATGAGGGCGAGGCGGGTAACGGTCCGGTGATGGAAAAGCCCTTCCGGATAGGTTGCTGCAAGGGCATTACAGGCGGCGCTGATATCCTTCTTTGTCCCTTCACCGGCAGGGATGAACCTCTGCCTCCTTCCATCCGTTGTCGCATTGCAGAGCACTTCCCAGGCCTTCTTGTCTTCAAGGGACTGCCAGTATCGCATGAACCTGCGGTGCAGGAGCGCACGTTCCCGCTCTCTCGCAGCCAGGAACAGGCGGAGGCTTGCCAGTGTTGCCGTGTCCGGGTGTTTATCGCTTCGAACACCTCTCATGCGCCCGCGTTCACGAAGCAGGAGCCGGGTGACATGGTCGATCCAGACATCACAGTCATGGAGTTCTCCTAAGATATCCTGAAGGTTCCTGACCTGTGCATGAGATCGTTTCAGCCCCCGTTTGTAAACAGGGCCGTACACCTCCATGGTGTACCGGAGCTTTTTTGCCGCAATCCTCATGGCATGGTGTTCGGCTACCGCATCGGCATGCGACACCCAATCCGCAAAGGAACACATGGTTGTAAGACGCGATACAATACGCAATGCAGCAATTGTCGGAATCCCATATGCAGCAGAAAGCACCGGTGTCCTGCGGCAGGAGACCATCCTGAGTGCAAACGCTGCCCGCATCTCCTCAATAATTCCACTTTTTTCCAGGGAGTCGAGAGCTGAAAGAACTCGGTCCTGGAGCTGCTGCCGGCTTTTTTTCAGATCCTTCATGAGGTGAGCAATCGCAGGTTCCAGCGGGTTTTCCTGCGGAGATCCTCCTGGGTTTTTTTTATTCTGTACCGCAGAACTCTTTTTCCGGTTTTTTACAAGAAACGCAATCTGGACATCCGCATCCCTTGCGTTCCCCAGCGCACGGGTGATTGTTGCGATCTCCAGCATCCACCGTGAATACTGCTTTGCCGGAAAGCACGAGCGGAAAAGGGGAAGTGCAGCCCGCAGACGCCGGGATGCAACCCGCATGCGGTGGATATATTCACTATCCTCTCCTGTGCGGATACCCGCGATCTCCTTTGCGAATGCTTCGAGAAGCGGGGGCAGTCTCTGCATCGCAAACCAACACAGGCCGGCAGTCCCTGGCAGGGCATCAGGAAGGACGGTCATACCATACACCCCGGTTTCCGACAAGCCACGACTGTGCATGAACCGGCTCTTCACCCGAGGCCGGTGTCCTGCGGGAATAGGTGCCGTCGGGCTTCAGTATTCTTGACTTGGTATTATCACAAAGCTGGACTGGCAGGATGATAGCGATAACAGCCTTTTTCATGGTGGCGTTCTCCACCGGGAAGAGGACTTCGACGCGTTTGTCCAGGTTCCGGGGCATAAGATCAGCGCTACCCATCCAGACCTCTTCCATCCCTCCGTTCTTAAAATAGTAGATCCGCGCATGTTCGAGGAAACGCCCTACGATGGCAGAGACGCAGATGTTTTCGCTGATCCCGGGTATACCCGGCCGGAGGCAGCAGATCCCCCTGACCTGCAGATCTACCTTCACACCGGCCTGTGAAGCGCGGTACAATGCTGCAATACAGGCCGCATCAACAAGGGCATTCATCTTGAAGATCAGGTGGCCGTCTCCATGCGTTCGCTGCCGGGTAATCTCGCGGTCGATCTTTTCCATGATGGTCTTCCGGATAGTGACCGGGGCCACCATCAGTTTCGTGTATTGTTCGATCCGGGCATACCCAGTAAGGAAGTTGAAGAGATGGGCAACATCCTCGCCAATCAAGGGGTCGCAGGTCATGAGCCCGAAGTCTGTGTAGATCCGGGCTGTAGTAGCATTGTAGTTGCCGGTCCCAAGGTGCATGTACCGCCGGATCCCGTCTTTCTCGCGCCGGACCACCATACAGAGCTTGGCATGGACCTTGAGGTTGACGACCCCGTACACCACATGGACGCCGAGCCGTTCCAGGGCACGGGCCCAGCCAATATTGTTCTCCTCATCAAAACGTGCCTTGAGCTCAATCAAAGCTGCAACAGTCTTCCCATTCTCCCGCGCCTCCATCAGGGCATTGACAATCGGCGAGTTCGAACCCACGCGGTACAGCGTGATCTTGATTGCAAGCACGTCCGGGTCACGGGCAGCCTGCCGGATAAAATTGACAACCGGCGTGAAGCTGTCATACGGGTGATAAAGAAGGATATCGTGACGGCGAATTGCGGAGAAGACATCCTGGTCATCGGCAAGATCTGATGGCGTGGACGGGAGGAAGGGCTGATCTTTGAGTTCCGGGCGGTCAAGCGACATCAGCTGCATCAGGTCGGCCATTCCCACCGGGTGGGCAACATGGTAGATCATGGACTTTGGCACGCCCAGTTTTGAGCCGAGCGTGTGACAGATCCCATCATGCATAGAACATTCGACCTCAATGCGGATGGGCTTTCCCCGTGCACGCTGCTCCACAACTTCCTCAACCGTAGTCAGCAGATCTGATGCTTCGTCCACCTCGATTTCCAAATCAGCATCACGGGTAATGCGGAACGGGAACGAGGCGATCACATCGAGTCCCGGGAAGAGCATGTGAAGGTGGGCAGCAATGATCTCCTCAAGGTACACGAACTGTACCATGGAATCATCATTGCGCTCACTGCCTTCCGTCTCCGATATCCTGACCAGCCGCGGGAAGAGCTTGGTCGGGACCTTGACCCGTGCAAAAAATTCCTTACCGGAATGATCCCGTACGATGATCGCGAGGTTGAGGGAAAGATTTGAGATGAACGGGAACGGGTGGGAGCTGTCGAAAGCAAGCGGAGTAAGGACGGGAAAGATCTCTTCAATGAAAAAGCGGTCCATTACCGATTTCTGCCGGTCATTCAGGGTATTGTATTTCCTGAGAAGGATACCCTGCGCGGCAAGCCGGGGCAGCAGTTCCTTGTGCCAGCAGTCATCCTGTGCCCGCAGGTCAGGGAGGAGCATTGTATGGATCGCATCCAGCTGCTGGCCGGCAGTCATGCCATCCGGGGGTGCCTTGAGCACACCCTTTGCCAGCTGGCGCTGCAAACCTGATACCCGGATCATGAAGAACTCGTCCAGGTTGTTTGCAAAAATGGAGAGAAATTTCACCCGCTCGAGCAGGGGATGGCTCTCGTCCAGGGCCTCATCCAGTACATGCCGGTTGAACCGTATCCAGCTCAGTTCGCGGTTGATATAGAGCGACGGGTCACTGATCTGCTGGGGCTGCGTATCCATGCTCTCTCCGTGACGGTGCCGAAATCACGGCACCGGTGTATCTTTCAGTAGTGATGGATCTTCAATGCCATATACTCTTCTCTGACGTCAGGATGCACAATAATCCTATAGTGGCCTATAGATTTCCATGACCTGTGTCCAACCTGTTCCTCACCCATTGAAGTTATGGTTCCGGTAACAATTGTCAATGAACTCCTGTTTGTTCCGTTCTGTCGGTTTTGTAGCGGGCCTGAGGTACCCTATTTTTGGAGTATGTTGTGCCGGGCAGAATGGGCAGAGGGCCGCGTCCACGTCTCCGGCTTTGTCACGGACCGGGCAATAATAGATACCTTCTGTGAACTCGACCTCGTTCCCACCAGGGAAGGGGGTCCCGACAAGGTGGCCAGGCTCATCCAGCACCAGCATAGCATAACCGGCAAGGAGATACTTGAGGAACCTGATGGCCGGGGCATCGGCCCCGTTCGCCTCGTTGCATTGGCCGGCTACCATCTGCCAGTACTTCTTCTTGTTGTCCGCAATTGGCTGATCCCAGATCCTGTACACTCCCTGCTGGTTATCCAGCCGGATCCGCAGGTAGGTGCCGAGCAGGTGCTCGGTGATCTTAGAAGTCACCCTCTCGCGGTACGCCGGGTCAAGGTCCCGGACTTTTGTCTCAAAATTCCTCTTCATCTGCTGGATATCAGAGGGAGAATGGAAAAGGACAAGACGTGCTATCTCCCCGCCCAGTTCGCCACGGGTTTTTGCCTCCATGAGTTCCCGGCACTGCAGCCCCACGGGGGTGTCTGGAAGTTCCGGGGCATCTAGTCTCTTACCGAACAGGTTCATCAAAATGTTCTCTTGTTGCCTGAACATATGAACGGTGAAAATATAGTATCTGCGGTCGGGACAGAACGGGATGTATAAAAATTGGTTGAGGAGATTTCACAAGAAATTGCTCATATCCGCTATAACAATGAAAATCCGATACCTTTTCACTTGGGGGTTCTTTCGATGCGAGAACCTTATTATACATCCTGCGAGTAGAGCCCCTAAAACCCCCCGTCCCAATTATCTACTGCCACGTGCAGGCTGAGAAACGGCGGAAGGTTCCCGAAAACTATGTCTGATTTCATTCGCTCTTTTTCGTCATTGATCCATTGCGGGAAAAGTCGCAGGCCATGGAAACGTGATATCTTTGACTCCCCCTTTGCCGAGGTAATCGTCACATAATCGAGTATTACCTGGAGAACCTCGAAAGTAGCCATGCTTGATGAATGAGAGGAACGGAGTTCTTCGAAGGCATAGGCCGTCGACATTGGCGGAATGTATCTTAATTGGGGCATGAGGGCATCAGCCCCCGTCATTACACATGAATAATTCGAGAAATTCCGGAATATCCGACTATAGTTATCCTGAAAAAACCGAATTAACCACAATTGGAAATTGGATAAGGAAAAATCCGGTGCAGCGAGATTTTTTATATACACCAGTCCTATGAATATTCATGGTGAATGCCATGAGTGAGTGTTTTATTCGCCGATAAACTGCGCTTTTTCGACACAACATTACGGGACGGGGAACAGACTCCCGGCGTCTCGCTGAATCCTGAACAGAAATTTGAGATCGCCTCCAGGCTCTCGGACATTGGTATCGATGTCGTGGAGGCTGGTTCTGCGGCAGCCTCAGATGGAGAGCGTGAAGCGATCCGCCGGATTGCAGATGCCGGGCTTACCGCTGAGATCTGTACTTATGTACGTGCCCTCAAGGAGGACATCGATTACGCAGCTGACCTTGGTGCAGATTCGGTCCACCTTGTCATACCGGTCAGTGACCTGCACATAGCAAAGAAGCTGCGGAAAAACCGTGAGCAGGTTGCGGCAATGGCTTATGATGCCGTGGAGTACGCGAAAGGCCGCGGGCTTATTGTTGAACTCTCCGGTGAAGATGCATCGCGGGCAGATCAGGTATTCCTGCACGAGATCTTCTCTGAAGGGGTGCAAAGGGGGGCCGACCGACTCTGTTTCTGCGACACGGTCGGGCTCCTGACACCGGAGAAGACCTCGGTGTTTATCCCGCCGCTTTCCGCTATCGCCCCGTTATCAATCCACTGCCATGACGACCTCGGGTTTGCACTGACAAACACCATGGCGGCCTTAAAAGCCGGAGCCAGCTGCGCCCACGTGACCATCAACGGTCTTGGAGAGCGGGCAGGCAACACGCCGTTTGAGGAGGTTGTGATGGCACTCGAAGTGCTCTATGATTACCGGACACGGATCATCAAGGAGAGGATCTACCCGCTTGCAAGTCTCGTATCCCGGCATACCGGTGTTGCGCTTGCCGTGAACAAGGCAATCGTAGGCGAGATGGCGTTCACGCACGAGAGCGGCATCCATGCGCACGGGGTCATGCGCGAACCATCTACGTACGAATCGGTGGAACCCGGGATGGTAGGCCGCAAACGCCGGATCGTTCTTGGGAAACATTCAGGGACTGCATCAGTCGAAGCTGCCCTGCATGAAATGAACTACAATGCTGATGAGAAGCAGGTAAAGGAGATCGTCAAGCGGGTCAAGCAGCTCGGGGATGAAGGCAAACGCGTCACCGATGCCGACCTGATGGCTGTGGCTGATGCCGTGCTCTCGATCGAATGCAAGCCGGTCATCAAGATGCGGCAGTTCACTGCAACTTCCGGCAGCCACATGATCCCAACTGCTTCCGTAACGCTTGTGGTCAATGGCCAGGAAATGACCGGTGCAGCAACCGGTGACGGCCCGGTTGATGCAGCTATGGAAGTTCTCCGCAAGTGCGTGAGCGATGTTGCCGATATCCGGCTTGAGGAGTATCACGTGGACGCGATCAGTGGCGGGACGGATGCTCTCGTCGAAGTAACAGTAAGATTAAGTAAAGACGGGAAGATAATTACATCACGCGGCGCCCGCACCGACATCATTATGGCAAGTGTCGAGGCGATGATTGCCGGCATGAACAGACTATTGAGGGACAGGACATGAAGACCGGGGCAAAAATCCTCGTTGAATCACTGCAGCGCGAAGGGACCGAGATCATTTTCGGGTACCCGGGCGGTGTAGTGCTGCCGATCTATGATGAACTCTATGACTCGTCACTTCGGCACATTCTCGTACGGCACGAACAGGCTGCCGCGCATGCCGCTGACGGCTATGCACGCGCAAGCGGTCGTGTAGGCGTATGCCTCGCAACGAGCGGTCCCGGTGCATGCAACCTCGTCACCGGCATAGCAACTGCTTACATGGACTCGGTCCCGATGGTTGCGCTGACCGGCCAGGTCCCGACAAACCTTCTGGGCAACGATGCCTTCCAGGAGTCCGATATCACCGGTATCACAATGCCGATCACGAAGCACAACTATCTTGTGAAGAGTGCCGGTGAAGTGAGCCGGACCGTCCAGGAGGCGTTCTACATCGCTGGTACCGGCAGGCCGGGCCCGGTTCTGATCGATATTCCAAAAGACGTCAGCACCGGCCTTTCCGCGGATGTGAAACTACCAGAGAAGGTAACGCTCCGCGGCTACAACCCGACCTACAAAGGACACAAGCGCCAGATGGAAAAGGCGCTCCAGCTGCTCGCTCAATCCGAGCGACCGCTTATCTATGCCGGTGGCGGCATCATTGCATCCAACGCCTCGCCCGAACTCATGGAATTTGCAATGCTTGCATCCATACCGGTTACCACAACGCTGATGGGAATTGGGTGCATCCCCTGCCACCACCCGCTCAACCTCGGGATGCTGGGGATGCATGGGACCGAGTACGCGAATTTCGCGGTAACGGAATGCGACCTCATGATCGCTATCGGCGCACGATTTGATGACCGGGTAACCGGAAAGATCGATACCTTCGCGCCCCATGCAAAGATCATCCACATAGATATCGATCCGGCCGAAATCGGAAAGAACAAACGGGTCGATGTCCCAATTGTCGGTGATGTAAAAGCGGTCTTGAGAGACCTGCTTTCGCTCATGAAAAAGCAGGGAGCGCATGAGGCGTGGAGAAAAAAGATCAAGCACTGGAAACAGCATCACCCGCTCAAGTGCCCGACTAACGGTGCACTGCACCCGCAGTTCATCATCCGGACGCTCTCCGATCTTGTCAAGGAGAAGGCAGTTATCGTCTCTGAGGTGGGCCAGAACCAGATGTGGACGGCTCAGCATTTCTGCTTCCACAACCCCCGGACCTGGATCACCTCCGGCGGTCTTGGTACCATGGGATATGGACTTCCCGCAGCGATGGGTGTGCATTTTGCCCGGCCCGATGTGCCGGTCTTTGACATTGCCGGCGACGGCAGCATCCAGATGAACATCCAGGAGTTCGGAACCCTTGCCTCCAACCAGATACCGGTCAAGGTCGTTATCCTGAACAATATGTATCTCGGCATGGTTCGCCAGTGGCAGGAGCTCTTCTACGATCACCGGTACTCGTTCACCGAGCTGCCGCCGGTTGACTTCGTGAAGATTGCCAATGCCTATGGCATCGAAGGCATGCGGGTCGAGTCACCGGATGACGTGCTCCCGGCTCTTCAGGCATCGCTTGACTGCAATGGCCCGTTTGTCATGGACTTCCGGATCGAACGGGAAGAGAACGTTTTCCCGATGGTCCCGGCCGGTGCTGCGATCAATGAGATGATTGGAGGGCATCCCCCATCATGAAGCCGCACACGCTGTCAATCCTTGTCGAGAACAAAGCCGGTGTGTTGTCACGAGTCACCGGGCTCTTCTCCCGACGCGGGTTCAACATCGAAAGCCTGGCAGTCGGCCCCTGTGAGGAGCCGGACATGAGCCGGATCACCATTGTGGTCATTGGTGACGATGCGCAGGTCGAGCAGGTGATGAAGCAGCTCAACAAGCTCATCGATGTCATCAAGGTCTCGGACCTGACGGACAGTGAGCGGGTGGAACGTGAACTTGCCCTGATCAAAGTCACGGCAGAACTGGGAACGTCCCGTGCCGAGATTATGCAGATCGCATCCATCTTCCGGGCTTCCATTGTGGATGTCGGAGCAAAGACCCTGATCCTGCAGGTTATCGGCGATACCGACAAGATTGATGCTTTAGAGAAACTCCTTCGCCAGTACGGGATCAAGGAGTTCGTCCGCACAGGCACGGTCGGGATCCTCCGCGGGTCAAAGACCGTGACGAGCGGTAAATAATTTTTTTGGATTTTTTTCAACACCCTGAGAATTGCATAAGGGCTTCCCTCATCAGGGCATCTCCAAAATACGGCTCGCAGTTCGTGATTGGTATGGGGGATATTTTGGATCCAAGAATGATTTGGGGAATCCCGAAAGAATAGCCAAAACTACCCCGTCCGCAATCTTAATCCGCGCTTCAGATAATATCCAAGCAGGCGATGATGACGATGAAGCGGAAGATCATCAGCATTGACGACACAAAATGCACCGGCTGCGGCCAGTGCATCCCCGACTGCCCGGAGGGAGCACTCCAGATCATTGATGGAAAGGCCCGGCTCGTGAGCGATCTCTTTTGTGATGGATTGGGCGCCTGCATCGGCACCTGCCCGGAAGGTGCGATCAGCATAATCGAACGCGAGGCCGAGCCATACGATGAACAAAAAGTCATGGCCGTTATCGTAACACAGGGCATTCCGGTAATAAAAGCGCACCTGGAACACCTGGCAGGCCATGGCGAGACCGCATTGTATAACGAAGCCATCGAGTACCTGATTGAGAACAGCATTCCCATCCCCGACCACAAACCGCCTGTAATGAAAAAACCAGTCCCGTTTGGAACCCGATCAGGACGAAATACACACTCCGCGGTCTGTCATGCCGGACCTCACGAGCCCAATCCTTTTGCCGGATGCCCGGGTGAAGCTGCAATGAACATCCCAAAGGAAGTGACACACACAGGACATCAGCAGGCGATCGTGGGCATGTCCAAGTCTGAGCTCCGGCAATGGCCGGTACAGCTCGCACTCCTGAACCCCGCTGCTTCGTATTTCCAGAATGCAGACCTGCTTATCTCCGCGGACTGCACACCATTTGCGTACGGGGAATTCCATCAGGAATTCCTCAAAGGGCGGATACTGATTATCTTTTGCCCGAAACTCGACACGGACATTGAAGGATATATCAGCAAACTTGCTGCCATATTTTCCCTGCATGCGATCAAATCAATCACGATCCTCAGGATGGAAGTCCCCTGCTGTGGAGGAGTCCGGCATGTTGTGGAGAAGGCATTGGAAAAATCCCAAAAGACGATCCCGGTTGACGAGAAGACTGTGACGATTAACGGGAGCATTGTGTGATGGCGGGTATTGGAGCAGGTGTGACGATCTGACAGGTTACATGGTTCTGCACCCGTACGTGGGCTGACTCTGCGAAAGAGTATTCTCTCTTTTTCAGAGGTCTTGGGGAAAGATACTCTGCAATAAAAATATCTTCAGGTTACGGGATTATTTTTCGGATCGGAGGCCATTTTGAAAATAGGGTTTTATGCAAATCGCGTTTTTTCTCGAATTACAGTGTACAAATTTGGAATTACCAATAATTCAGGCATTTTTTTCGGACCGGAGGGGTATTTCAGACTCAAATAAAAGCCTAATTGGTGCCTTTTGAATCGATCTTCTCAGGATTAATCATAGAAGAGTGCGGCCGAACGAAAGGAAACACGTGATTCCAGGCATCCCGGGTATGTATCAAAGATCCCTCTTTTAAAAAAAAGACATTTATGATAGATGAATTACACTCGCAGGATTTTTCTTCTGTGATTGTAAAAAGAGAAATTCGGGATCAAACCTGCCGGAATATGCCTTTTGGCACCGCAATCTCAAACCGGGCACCCTGGCCGGGGGTTCCGGATTCCCAGATGGTAATTCCGGTTACACCAAGTGTTTCCCGGATTAGGAAGAGGCCATAACCCGCATGCTTCCGGCTTCCCCATTCTTTGGGGAACAGGAAGGCTTTCATCTCCTGGGAGATTCCGACACCATCATCCTCAAAGATGATGATCATCTTTTCGTCTGCCTTTTTCCGGTGGATCCGTATCTGGGTAAGCTTGGGTCCGCCATATTTCATGGAATTGCTGATCAGGTAATAGAAGACCTTCTCGAGAAGCGGGTCGGCATAGATCTCCAAATCGTGAATCTCCATCTCAAAACTTACATGCCCGAGGTCCACCCCGACCTTTGCCCGCATGATGGCATCGGCCACATTCTGCCATGACGGGGAAATTGCACCAATATCCTGGTATTCCTTGGTAAACTTGATCTGCCGGCGAATCCGGTCTATCGCCTCGTTCATCCGCTTCACTTCCGGCGTCTTCTCGGCAGGTTCAAGATCGCGGTGGAGCTGAGTCAATTCATTGAGGATATCGTAACGGGTGATATTGTTGAGGAACATGAGCTTGTTGTTTGCCCGCTCCAATGCATCCTGAACCTGTTCCGTCTCTTTTGATACCTGCGTCACTTCATTCCAGCGACGGACAGCGAAGAAGACAAAACCCACCGTGAGGAAAATGGCAGCAATGAAAAATGCGCTTGCCTGCTGTGCCCCGGACGATTCGAGAGCCCGGATCAGCACCTCCGGCAGGTTCATGAAATACGCAGCAATATACACGACCACAGCAAAGACGGCGATGATAAAAATGTCAACGAGCATCTTGAAGTGGGGCAGTCGTGTTATCTCTTTTGCCTCAGCACTCATACCGATATATCCACTGCCAGAAGTTATCAATTTTATCAATAATTTCTTATTTTATTACGTATCCGGGCATGGATTAAGCCCTGGTTTCATCTCCTGCGCAGGAACGCGGAGCACGTAGGAATGGACAACTAACAGGTTGTCTGAATCTCCGCGATCGTCAACATAGTCGGAAAAAGGAATCTGTCCAAAGGGTTATCGTAATTTTCATTATCCGGTCTCATACATCCCGCCAGTGCTGGCGGTCCAGCCAAAACATGTACCCGAGAGCTGTCGCAAGACAGAGGGCAACAAAGAGCGTTGGCATGTACCATTCCCGGGAAAGGTACTTCAGCAGGGCAGAGAGGACGAGGCCAAGACAGATGGCAACAAGCATCATGCTCGTGATAACCCGGGGATTTGTGAAGGTATTATAGAGTTGCTGGATATCCATGATAGTCCAGACGATGTGTAGGGCGCGGCAAAAGAAAAATGATTGGGCGACAATGCATCATCACCCAGTCGTCCGAAATAGAAATTCTGGAGGATCGAACGATAAGCATAGTAACGAATTCCCTTGTCTCAACATAGGGGAAACTGGGACAGATAACCAGAGGACAATACAGGAATGATGCCGGATACAGCCCGTTGAACCCGGAGCATCAGCCCAATTCATATACTCTTTCCGTTCTACGCGGAATACGAAGAAATGTCCCGTATTCTGTCACTGCTGATCCTTGCCCTCACCGGGATTTTCCTGTGCATTGTATCCACTGGCTGCATTGCTCCCGCGATTGCTGAGGTCGGGCAGGAAATCGCGAACGGGACCGGGTCAGTAGCGATCGTTTCCTATCCGCCCGGCGCTGCGGTTTTCATCAACAACACATTCTGGGGCTATACCCCGCTTACACGGGAATCCATTCCGGCCGGGTACTATACGATTCGGCTTGCGAAGACCGGCTACGAATCATGGTCGGATTCCTTTTTTATCACGGGCACAATGAACGAGACAATAACTGCAAATCTCAGAGAAACGAATACCTGCGAGGCTGTTACAACCACGGTGTCTGCGACATTCACCCATACAGTGCCGGAGGTATATGTGGACGGGTACTGGGAATACCCGCAGGGAAGAATAACAATGGAGAACCCGGTCCCGATGGTAATCCATATCGAGGCATCCAATATCGGTACGGCCGATGCCCGAATTGTGATCGTGTCGGCGAATTTTTATTACCATGGACGCATGGTCTGCTGGAACACCGTTTCGTTAGGGTCACTTACGTCCGGGGGCCATGTGAGCCGAAAGAGTCTTGTCTCCTGCTCGCTCCCTCTTCCGGTCTCTGAAAAGGATCTTGATCTACGATTTGAGAATATTACGGTAAAAGAATAACCGGCTGCATGCAGGCGCAATACTTGATAGGGATTCAGAAAGAAACGGCTAACAAGAGCTGTATTCCCATGAAGAATATCGTCCTGATTGGTATGCCCGGTGCAGGAAAAAGTACGGTCGGGATAGTTCTTGCCAAGGCGGTGAAAATGAAATTTGTTGATACGGATCTCTTCATCCAGGAGGAAACAGGCCGGCACCTGCAGGAGATCCTTGACACGGAAGGCACAACGACCTTCCAGAAGAGAGAGGAAGAGATCATCCTCTCACACCAGTTCCACAACACCGTGATTGCAACAGGCGGGAGCGTTGTCCTGAGCCCAAAGGCAATGAAGCACCTGAAAAGAGACTCACTTATCATATACCTGAATGTCTCTCTCGCTGAGATCGAGAGGAGACTGGTTAATATCACAACACGGGGTATTGTACTGGAGCAAGGGCAGACACTCCATGCTGTTTACGATCAGCGAATCCCGATGTACGAGAAGTATGCCGACATCACGATCAACTGCTCCGGCCTTGACTTCGAAGGGGTTGTCGCGAAAATCCTGGGGCGGGTGTGAGTGATCCCGTGACGTACACCGGAAAAAGGGGGTTCGTTACCAGGTCTTCCACCCCCTTGATTTACACTTTCTCAGTAATTCACCAAATTTCCGGAAATACTGCTTCTCCTCATGCCGGAACTCCTTGTTGAGGTGCCTGCGGGCATGGGACGTATCATGGCGGTACCAGAACCGGGTTGTCTTCACGGTATCTGACATACCGGATTGTTTTTGCCGGCTCCTTTTCATCCTTTGTGGTTGGGGGCTGCTATTCATCAGGGTAATTCGTGTTATTCCTACCGTTCTTCCTTCACGCCCAGTGCGCGATCCGCGGCTCCGGGCGCCCGGAGAGCCATGTGCGCCGTGGAAAACGTGCCATTTGGCCAATGGACTTATTATCCCGGACTTATGACCGATGAATATGGATAACGGAATTCTCGTTACCGAATCATTCAGCTATGCAAAGGAGACCCTTATTGGGAAATGGACCCGCTGGCTTATCTTCATCATCTGCGGACTGCCCATGGCACTCCTCCCGTTCATCTTCGACCCGGAGAAGATAGCGAAAGCAACCGAGTTCAGCTGGGACCTCATCCCGTGGAAGGAGATGGCTGTCCTGTTCATTGCTGCATTTCTTCTTTCGTTCATCCTGTCGGGCTACCTGGCGCGGATCTACCGGGGCGCTGCCACCCCACCAGAGTTCGACAACTGGGGCCCGCTCTACATCGACGGGATCAAGATCTTCGTCACAGGGTTACTCTGGTTCATCCCCGTGGCCCTTGCCTTCCTGCTGATGATCGCATTCGCCATCCTTGGTTTATCGCAGGACAGCCACCAACCCGGACCTCTTGGCATCAGCCTTGTCGTCATCTTTGTCATAATCACAGTCGCCCTTGCCATCATCGCGCTCCTCTATAGCATGATGGGTATCATCCGCTGTGCCCGCACGGGGAGCATCCGTGAGGGGATCCGCTTTACCGCCATCACCGGGATACTGCGGTCCATCGGCTGGGTGAACTATCTCATCGCGCTCGTCGTCCTCTTCGTCATCGGGATCGTTTTCTTCTTCGCCCTGAGCGCCATCTCCCTCATCCCGTACGTGGGCGATATCATCCAGCTCGTCTTCATCCCGGTGTATACGATCTTTTCGGCACGGTATATGACAAGAGTGTACGAGCACAGTGAGCCGCAGGGAGCTGGACCGGTTCTAACAGGGTAGAGATTGTATGTTTCTTTTTTTCTCCGGGTCACTGTATCCAGATATCCCGGAGCGAGATCAAAAAAGAAAAAAGGAAAACAATTATGTAATCTTCGCAGCAGCCTTACCCGCAACAGCCTTCAGTACATCATAATCGCTGGCAGTCCCGTTTACGTATAACTCTTCGTATACATCATATTTCACGAAAGCGATAATATAAGTATCGACGGGTTCGCCGGAGATTGTTACTTTCATTGCACTGCTCGCATCGCCGATGCCAGGAGAAGGCAGGTCTTCAATCGTGACATTCCCGTCTTCAACTGTCCAGTTCTTGAAGCTCGACACTGTGTCGGGGACAATGAGTGTGATATTCTCCACAGGGTACACGGAGATCAGCTGGTCGATCCCGCGAGCATCCGGGCCACGAGTCTCAAAGGAAATGCCATACCCTTTCTTCCAGCCCATTCCAAGCGACCATTCACGCATATCGGTCGCGTTCCGCTCGAATTCCTCCACCAGGGTGTAGTTCACCGGAAGATCGGATGGCTGCAACGCCATCTTTGCGGGTTCGATCGTCGAGAGTTTCTGCCCGGTTGCAGGCTGCGCGGGGGGCGTATTCGTGCAGCCCGCCATGACAGCACAGAGAACGATGCCCACGGACATAAGGACAATCACGACGGAAAATGACAGTTTTCTCATGGTAATGATTGTCCCGGCTAAACGGTTAAGGATTACCCGTAAAAGAGATCCGGGGCATTGCAGGGGGGCTGCCCGTTGTAAAAAAAAAATGAGTGGGGAATATATCGCTTCAGCTGACCAGCAGGCCAACGAGCGCACCGGCAATCGCGGCAGCGGCGGCAATCGCGCAGGTCTCAAGGATGGTGCGGAGCATTGGCCGCTCGCCGAGAATGGCGCGACCGATACCGAGCAGGATGAGAAGCACGGCAGTGCCGATGATGAAGACTACCTTTGCCTGCTCAAGCGGTAGTAAGATGAACGGGATGACCGGGGTCATGGCCGCAATAAAATCGGCAATACCCATCCAGGCTGCATGGATGACTGGTGAAGTCTTCTGCGCATCCGTCTCTTCCTCGGCCGCTACAGCGTCCTCGAACTTCTGGATCGCAAGCGGATCCTTCTGGAGGTCCGAGCGGATCGCGTCAAGGCTCTGCTGGGAGAGACCGGTGCCTTTCAGGTCGCCGATCAGTTTGTCAACAGCGCCCTGCGGGTCGTTTTTGATCTCAGCTGCACGGGCCTTTGCCTCGACCCGGGCCTCATCGCGCTCGGACTCGAGGTCTAAAAAGACACCGGCCATCATCGAGACGGTTGCAGCGATGGCTGCGGTTGCCCCGGCAAGGAGGATCACATCGCCGGACTGGGAACCGGCCACCATGCCGGCCACGAGACCGAAAATGGAGACAACACCGTCCGACATGCCAAAGACGATCTCGCCGGAACATTGCCGTATGGAAGTTTTAACCCGGGAGAGAAGCGAGGGTTGAATAAATTCATTCATGCGTGGATCACGCCCGATTGAGAAAAAATCATGGTGACATTTAGGGGTGATAAAAATAAAAAGGCGTGGACGTACATAGCTGGATTTGTGCAGATTCGTTTATCAGGAGGCTTCCTGTTACAATCTCTGCTGAAGAGCGCTTGCGCGCTGGCTGTTACAAGGGATTACAAAGGATATCCCCGTGCGGCTTGTGCAGCAAGCATTATTCAGTCAGGACACAGACACTTCCGGCACCCCATGACAGAAGAACCATCGTCCTTCGAAGCCATGCATCTCACCAAGAGCCGCCTTGAGTCACTTTCTGATGGGATCTTCGCGTTCGCGATGACCCTGCTCGTCATCAGTATCGACCTGCCGGACAAGTCCCAGATGGTGCAGTCGTCGGCCTATGCAACGCACTTAATCCTCTCACTATACTCGGATTTCTTCCACTACGTCCTCGCCTTCCTTATCCTCGGGGCATTCTGGCTGAGCCACCATGTTGTGGTCCACCCGTTAAAGTCCCTTGACCGCGTCCTTGTCTGGCTCAACCTTGCTACGCTTCTTTTTGTCGCCCTTCTTCCCTTCTCCACCACATTCTCGGGTGACCTCACGGGAACGAGTGTTGGCGCAATGGTTTTCCAGGCAAACCTCCTTGCAATCGGTATGGGAATGTTCTGCCAGTGGCGCTATGCAACCGGGGGTCACCGGCTTGTTGAAGCAGATCTTCCTGACCGGTTCATCCACCACGTTACCTTGGGCACACTCCTTGTCCCCGGGATCTCGCTCCTTGGCATGCTTATTGCCCTGACTGGCAGCCTGTACAGCCAGACGGTATACCTGCTGGTCCCGGTTCTGGCAGTCATATTCCACCACTATAAACAGAAGAAGCAGGTTTCTTCAGATTAATACAGGCCCAGTTTTTTCTCTTCCAAAATTTCATCAAACGGTTTTTTTCACCAGGCGGATGGGAGTTTTCTCTATCCTGCTCGATAACCGTGTATCAGAGTGCCAAAATTATACAGAGCATGACACCAATGGCAAGCGTGAGCGCAATTGCCACCGGGGCAACACGCCGGACAACCTCACCCTCAATCCCTATCCGGTCAATTACGGCTGCCGCATTTACGATCTTTGCCACGGCAATACCGGAAGCAACTCCCCCGGCCGTTGCGTGAGCAGCATATACGGGCAAAAAGTCAAGCGAGAGGACATTTGTCGATTTGTCGATAATGCCGTAAAACATCACATTCGAGGATGCTTCGCTGCCGGAGATGAACGAGCCAAAGAGGCCGAGCAGAGGAGATATGAGCGGGAACCCGATACCAAATGTCAGGGCAAGCATGAGTCCGATGACCGCGTTCATATTGAAAGCATCTGCACCTGGCAGGAACGACAGGGTTCCGCCAACGACCGACCGGCCGGACCAGTCCATAACGTACGCAATAGCAAAGAAGACCATGGCGGCGAGTGTCGGGCTCCATGCCCGTTTCACCCAGAGCGAGAGGATGCCCTTAGCTTCATTACGGCTTCGTACAAGGAGCGGGGCGGAGATGAGTGTGCTCACAACCACCCAGAAGTAAGCCTGGTTGAGGAGCTTTAAGTCTATGACTTTATCGGCGATGACCGGGATTTTCTGCACGGGACCAAGAACCGCATAGAGCCCCGACTGGATGAACGGGATGCTGATGATAATCGCAAAAGACACGAGCAGGATCCAGGGAAAGACGGCCTTCCAGAGCGGCATCCTCCCCGCAGGAACTGAAATGACAGGAGTCGTGCCCGGGGGTTTTCTCCGCAGGGCACGCAGGATGAAAAGAACGATAATGGTGACAAGACCGGAGAAAACACCAACCAGACCGATAGCAGATGCCGGGAGGATATTAACGAAGAAGATTGCAGAGAATCCCAGCGTCAGGCCGGCAACTACTGCCGTAAAAAGTCCTTTTCTAATTCCGGTTATTCCATCAGCAATCCAGAGCATTCCAAGCGCGATGCCGGTGGAGACAACAGGCAGGAACAAGGCGACCTGGCAGCCAAGCGCTTTTGCATCAAAACCGAAGGCTGCTGCCGGGATCGTGATAGGGACTGCAAGGAGCGAGAATGAGGTGAGCGGGTCATAGCCGAGACAGGGGAGGGCTATGGCCGCAATAGGGGAGAAACCCAGAGCCATCATGATGGGCGGAAGCATCGTCACCGGAGTAGCGCCGATTGATACCAGGAAGGACCCGAATCCCACGTTCAGGATCATAATCTGCTCGTACCGTTCGGCCGCGATCGTTTTGATGTATGCGGTAATCCGGCTGATGGCCCCGGTCAAATCCATCATGGTTACCTGGAGAATGGTAAAAAGGACCATGAGCGAGATGCCAAACGATGAGAGGACACCAGCCCAGGATGCAGCAAGTGCAACGGAAAGCGAGGTCTGGAAAAAAATCACGGCAATGATGATTGTCAGGAGCCAGCCAAGGATACCCATAAGCGTACCCGATAGTTTCAGGAGGACGAGCCCGATGAAGATCAGGATGATGGGAAGGATGGCAAGAAAGAACAGGAAAGCAAGGTCCACGATGAACTACCCGGTAAATCTGTCCTGAGCTGTTGGACAGGATCAAGGAAAACCATATCGTTTTGGTTCAGCATAACCAGGATCCATTCACCATATCATCAACGCTGCGGGCAGTGGGGAGAATCTCCGATAGCCCTGATTCAGATAGTATGCGTTCCTTTTGATATGACAAAAATCCATGTGTGCACCACTCCGGACCTGAACCGATAATTATTATTACGCCGGCGACTACCAATTCATTGTCATGCTATACCATAGCATAGAGGGAGTCCCATGAAATACTCTGTTCTTATCATTGCGGCCCTGCTGATCGCGGCCGCATGTATTGCCGGTTGTGCACAGCAACCGTCATCTACGCAAGAGTCGTCCGCTGCATTGCAAGACGCGATCAAGATCGGTGTCATTGCATCGCTGACCGGGCCTGCGAGCAATGTCGGTACGAATATGTGGCAGTCAGCGCAAATCGCCGCTGATAAGATAAATGCTGCCGGTGGCGTTACGTTAAAAGACGGCACAACAAGGCAGGTAAGGCTGATTGTGGGAGACGATGAGTCAACCCAGGCCGGTGGTCAGAAAGCGGCGACCAAGCTTATCACTGACGATAAGGTCGATATCCTTGTCGGGGGGTACTCGAGTGCCGTTACATCAGCATACCAACAGATCATTGCCGAATACAAAGTTCCGTATATCGTTACCGGTGCATCCAGCCCGATCATCACGCACCGGACCGACATTGACACGAGTTACGTCTTCCACCACTGCCCTACAACCGATACGTATGGGGAATATACGACAACATTCATCGATGAGGTCGTGCGGGCGGCCGTGAACAAGAAACTGGGTGCTGCATCCGATCGGCCATTCCGGCTTGCGGTCCTGTACCAGGACACCGCGTTTGGCAAGGGCGTCCAGACTGCCGTAGGTAACACCATCACGAAAAAGAATCTCAATATAGAGCTTGTCTCCCTGCAGAGCTTCAAGATGGGGGAGAGTGACTTCCGGACCCAGCTGACTGCAATCAAGGCAGCAAAGCCGGACGCGGTCTATATCGCAGCATTCCCGAATGAGGGAGCGCCAGCCATCGTACAGGCAAGGCGGGATATTGGGTTAAACACCATCTTCCTCAATGTCGAGAACAATGACAATTCCCAATTCTATAAGGATCTCGGCCAGTATGGGGAATACGCCATCATTGAGAGCCGGTTCTCGCCATACATTGCACCTGCGGGAGCCGTTGCCGCGGCACAGGATGATTTCAAACAGGCATATTACAAGAAATTCGGAACCTACCCGGACATGATGGGCGCTTCCACATATGAGGGCGTATTCATCGCAACGGAAGGAATCAAATCCGCGGGCACAACTGACAAGACAGCGGTCCGGGAGGCTCTTACAACCTTAAAGATGCCGCAGGTCATTGAGGCGATGAAGGACTCAACCATCTCGTTCTCATCCGACTTCCGCGAGTCCTCGTTTGACCTCTGGATGGAGCAGCTCCATATGGATGCAGCGGCCGGTGAGACCCGGCCAAAGATCATCTGGCCCGACAACCTGAAGACAACGGAGTTTGTCCTGCCGTCATGGTACGAAGCAGGAAGCAGCGCATAGGATATACTATCCCTTTTTATTCCGGGCATCATGATCTTCTCCCTATACACAGGCAGGTGCTGATCGCCACATGGACGATATCTCCATCATTCTCCAGATCCTTTTCTGGGGACTCTATGCCGGGTGCATCTACATACTGCTTGCAACGGGACTGAACCTGATCTTCGGGGTCATGAAAGTCGTGAACTTCGCCCATGGCGAGTTCCTGATGGTGGGTGCATACATCACCTTCACCGTCTTTCTTTTTACCGGCCTTAACCCGTATGTCATCCTCCTTCTCTCGATGCTTGCCCTAGTCGGTATTGGGGCTATTGTTGAGCGCCTCTGCTTCCGCCCCATCCTCGGAACCGGTAAGCTCAACGAGATCTTCCTTTCCATCGGGCTCATCTACATCTTCCAGAACGGAGCCGCCATGATCTGGGGCGATGCGTGGCAGAGCGTCAAGAGCCCGTATGACGGGATCACAGTGCCGGTCGGCCCGCTTTCCGTACCGCTTGACTATATCATCATTATCGTCGTAACGGCATTGATCCTCTGCGGACTATACCTATTCCTGAAAAAAACAACCATCGGGATGCAGATGCGGGCAACAAGCCAGAACCGGAAGGGTGCGATGCTTGTTGGAATTAACGTTGAACGGATCGATGTCATCAGTTTCGGCCTTGGATGTGCACTTGCGGCGGCGGCCGGCACGCTCTGGGTGGTGAGTGGTCAGGTCTTCAACCCGTACATGGGAGCAATCCCGGCAGTCAAGGCTTTTGCCATCATCATCCTTGGCGGCCTCGGGAGCATTCCCGGGGCAATCATCGGGGGGCTCTTGATGGGGCTTGCTGAAAATGGCGCAGCGTTCCTGCTCGGCGGGATCTGGAAGGATGCTATCTCGTTTATTGTTTTGATCGTGGTGCTTGTAATACGGCCGACAGGGCTTTTTGGCGGGAAGGAGGGATGAAGATGCTTTCGGCAATCTCCCCTTCACTGAGGTACCTGACTGCCCTTGCACTCATCGCAGCGGCAGCACTTCCTTTCCTCACCGACAACATGTTTATCATCAACCTTGCCGTCCTGATGTTGATAGCCATCATCTTCTCTTCAGCCTGGAACCTTCTTGCCTGCTCGGGACAGGGATCGCTGGGCCATGCTGCATTCTTCGGCATCGGGGCATACGCATCTACTCTGGTTGCCGTGGCGCTCGGTATCACCCCATTCATTACAATCTTCATTGGTGCGGGTGTGGCCGCGGTCATCGGTATCCTTATCGGGCTTACCTGCGTGCGGCTGAAGGAATGGTTCCTTGCCATGGTCACGTTCGGCTTTGCTATCATCGTCCAGACACTCGTGGTCAGCGTGCTTGCGCCCATGACCGGGGGATGGGACGGGATACCCTCGCCCCGGCTTATCAGCCCGGCTATCCCGGGATACCAGCTGATCGAGTACTACGCAATCCTCGCTATCACCATCGCGATCATCATCGCCATCTGGTACATCATGCGGTCGAAGGCAGGCCTCGCGTTCCTTGCGATCCGCGAGAACGAGACTGAGGCGCGGGCTGCCGGGATCAACCCGGTCCGGTACCGGCTCCTTGCGTTTGCCCTGTCTGCGTTCATTGCGGGGATCGCCGGGGCGCTCCAAATTCATCATATCGGGTACATCACCCCGGAGCTGTTCGGGGTCGACAACTCGTTCTGGCCCATCACTTTTGTCATTCTGGGGGGATTGGGAACCATCGCAGGTCCCGTTATCGGTACTGTCGTGCTGACCGTTATCTGGGAGGGGCTCAAAGAGACCGGGATGACATTTGCGAGGTACGTCATCATTGGTATAATTCTTATTCTCACAATCATCTTCCTGCCAAAAGGCCTTGTCAGCCTGCCGGAGCGGGTTCGGGAGTGGAAGGAGAAGCGGGAAAGGAAACGATCAGTGATAGAGGAATTTTCTTCTGATATAGAGTAATTCTGTTGAGGATTTTTTTCTGAATGGGGGCGAGGGGATAGCCTCCCGGCCCCCTCCCCGATTGGCTGCCGTCACAGGCAGGCAGCCATTCAGGCGGGGGAGGAACCTGCCCGTTTGATATCAATAGAAATGTAACTTTCTTGAAATGAACGGTAAATGTGGTATCTTCAGATCCCAAGGTATGCTTTCTGGATCCGCGGATCATTGAGAAGGACTTTGGATTTTCCTTCTTCTACGATCCGGCCATTCTCCAGCACATAGCCCCGTTCGCACATGGCAAGAGCATTCCTGACATTCTGCTCTAAGAGAAGGACCGTCATCCCCTCGCGGCCAAGCTGCTCCAGCGCCCGGAAGACCTGTCCGGTCAGGAGGGGGGAGAGACCGGTGGAAGGTTCATCGAGAATCAGGAGCCGTGGTTCTGACATGAGCGCCCGGCCAATGGCAAGCATCTGCTGCTCGCCGCCGGAGAGCGTCCCTGCTTCCTGCCTTTCCCGTTCCTGGAGGATCGGAAAGAGGCGAAAGATTCGTGAGAGAGCTTTTTCAGGATCGGGATTCTGCGTCCCTCCCAGGTTAAGGTTCTCAATCACCGGCATAGACGGAAAGATCTCGCGCTTCTCAGGAACGAGTGCCAATCCAAGGGCAAAGAGTGCATGGGGGGGACGACCGAGCACCTCCTGACCGTCAAAGACAACCGAGCCGCTGGCTCGCTTGTTCAGACCGGCGATAGTTTCAACGGTTGTCGTCTTGCCGGCTCCATTTGCCCCAATCATTGTCACTAGCTCTCCCTTGTTGACATGGAATGAGAGGTCCCAGACT
>NZ_PIZH01000190.1 GCF_002835825.1 Methanoregula sp.
ACTGGATTTTACGTCACTCATTACCAAACCACCCCCACGCGTCCGCGTGATAGTTTCCTCTTGGACGATGAGACGATAAACCTTGCGTGCGGGAGAGCAATGGTAAGGATCGGAAAACCGGTGAAAAGGACCAGAACGCTTTTTCCAGCAAAAAGATACCGGGAAAAATCTCCGGTTACTTGTGGATGGCAGGCGGATTCCTGAGCACAGGCTCAAAGGCCTTGTTCATGTCCTTCACGTAACTGGTGTTCGAGAGTCCCAGCAGGTTCATGGTGTCATTGAAGAACGTGATGAGCGCCCGGCTTGTGGCATTCAGCCACTCGACCATCTCCACCATGGACTCCTGCGAGCCGAGCGGGGCGGTGCCCTTTTCCGGTACTTCGAGGCTCAGGTTCTGCGCATTCCGCAGCAGCTCCTCCTCGGACAGGTCAGCGGCCTGCACGGGGGAGAGGAAAAGAACTGATGCAACAACAAAAACAACAAGGAGAACAGGGCGGCAGTTCATGGAGGATCACATCGGGATTCTGGTAAATCCCCCTCGGCGTGACAGACGAAAAAGATTCTGAAATGCACCGGGCCCGCGGGCTGCTGCCCGGTGTCTGTGTGGAGGTGCTCATGACTGTTTCTTTGCATCGAAAAGGCGCTCGGCCGGGCATCCGATCTCCCGCTGTTTACAGAACCGGCACGCAAGGTGTCCCCGGACAAATGCATTGCCGGCAAATCCGAGAAGGAGGAGGAGGATGACGAGGAGAAGGATTGTCCATGAGAACTGCTGTACCAGGAGCACGATACCGGCAATGACGGGAACCAGGAAGACAAGGAAATCCGGGACAAGGTCTTTCCAGCCGATCTTCAGCTGCGCAAACTTTTCCGGGCTGCCGCGCCGGAAGAGCAGGGCGGAGAGCCGTCCTTTGCCAAAGGCACAGGTCTTCCCGAAATAGTAACAGTCCCTGCAATGCCCGCTCACGAGCCGGAACTCGAGGGCAAGCACAAAGAGGAGATACAGGAGGGCCCAGGGGAGACCGATTTGGAAGAGGAGGAACGCCCCGGTGACCCAGGTTACGAGCAGGACAAGGTTCGATACGATGACGGTTGTCACGGGGTAGTTCTCACAACAGACCGGTTCCTGCATGCCGGAAACGATGCCTCGGAAATATGATAAATTCTCTGAAACAGTTCCGGTATACGATCCCCCGTCACCCTTTCTTGTCCCGTCCCCATCGTTCCGCAACCCTCATGTAGCAGCACCGACAACTCCAGTAAATGGATAATCCGGCCACCGGCACCGCACCAAAACAGGGTTTCGCCCTCCTCGTCTTCTCCATTTCGCTTGCCATGTTCATGACAAGCCTTGACGGCACGATCGTCAACATCGCGCTCCCGACCATCTCCGAGTCCTTCAATGTCTCGACAAGCACGGTCAGCTGGGTTGCGACTTCCTACCTGCTTGTCATGGTGGGCTGCGTGCTCGTCTTTGGGAAAGTTGCCGATACCCTCGGGTACAAGAGGGTGTTCCTCTCCGGTTTTGTCATCTTCACCATTGGCTCGTTCTTCTGCGGGTTCCTCCCGGAATTTATTGCGGGATTCCCCTCGCTCATCGGGTCGCGGATGTTCCAGGCCGTGGGTGCCGCGATGCTCATGTCGGTAGCCGCTGCCATGATCTCCACGTTCGTTGCCCCGGACCAGAAGGGGAAGGCGATGAGTATCATCATGATGCTTGCAGCACTCGGGACTGCGCTTGGCCCCACCATCGGCGGCGTCCTCACCCAGTACCTCTCGTGGCACTGGATCTTCTTCATCAATATCCCGGTCGGGATTGTCGCCATTCTTCTCGGGGCGAAGGTGATCCCGGCGAGCTGCCCGGTGAAGAGGGAAGGCGGGTTCGACCGGCTGGGGGCGGTGCTTGCCTTCACCGGCCTCGCCTCGCTCGTCTTCGTGGTCTCGGAAGGCTCGACATTCGGCTGGACTTCGCCGGTCATCCTGAGCATGGCTGTTCTCATGGTGGTCTCCCTTGGCTGGTTTGTCCGGCACGAGCAGTCTGTGACCGACCCGATCCTCGACATCCGCATGTTCAAAAAGAGGAATTTCGTCATAGCAAACCTCATTCTCGCGCTCGTCTTCTTCAGCCTCTCGGGAATCAACTACCTCCTCCCGTTCTACCTCGAATATGTCCAGCACTATGAGACCTCGACCGCCGGCCTGGTCATGACCGCCCTCTCCTTTGCGATGATGATAGCAGGCCTCATTGCCGGTGTCGCGTTCAACCGCGTGGGCCCCCGCCGGCTCTGTATCATCGCAAGCATCCCCCTCATCCTCGGCTACTTCCTGATGACCATGCTGCATACCTACACGTCCATCGGTTTTGTCATGCTTGCCCTGGCCCTGATCGGGTTCGGGCTTGGGCTGATCGTCAGTCCCATCACCACGATGATCATGATGTCGGTATCAAAGACCAAGGCAGGAATGCTATCGAGCCTGACGAGCCTCGAGCGGAACGGCCCGCAGTCCATTGGTATCGCTACCTACAACGCGCTCCTCATCCTCGGCGTCGTGATGATCGCGAAGAGCTATGAAATCACGAAAGAAGCGCCGGTCAATATCAAGCTGGAGGTGCTCTCCGCCGGGTTCGATATCGCCTTCATCCTCTCGCTTATCATGGGAATTGTCATCCTCATCCTCTCCCTTGCGGTGAAGGAGGAGATTCACCCGGATTATGCCGCAGAGGCAAAGATCCTGATCAAGGGTGGGGAGTAGAGGTGCCGGGACTGCCGGCACTCGTTTCCCCGTTTTTCCGTACAACGCGTTTCTCTTTCTTCCGGTTCCCCAGAGCTTATGACCCGGGAACGCCCATTACTGCCTGATACCCCGGCACTGCCGGGTGCCTTCCCATGACCCCCATCTATCTTTTCGGTCACCGGCAGCCTGATACCGACAGCACGGCCAGTGTCATCGGCTACGCGGAGTTCCTCAATCGCGACTCCCCCGACCGTGCCGTCCCGGCGCGGTGCGGGGAACTGAACCCGGAATCGAAGTGGATGCTGGAACGGTTCAAAATCCCGGAACCGGTCCACATCCCGTCTGTCGAGCCCCTGCTCTCCGATATCACCTACAAGCCGGTCTTCTCGCTTTCGCAGGATGTCCCGACCGTTGACGTTGCGGCCCTGATGGTAAAGGAGGGGATCCGGAACGTGGTCATCACCGACACAGCAGGCCGGCCGGTCGGCATGATAGGGGAGCACGCCCTTGCCGGGGCATATCTCCGGAAGATCCACATCTCCGAGCTGACGGTGACGCCGATTCCGGTTGGCACCCTTGCCCGGATCCTGAACGCGGAGGTCCGCGTTGCCGCACACGATGCCCTTGAAGGCCGGGTCTACATCGCGATCGACGCCCTCCACGTCACGCTCGCAAAGATGACGAAAAACGACATCGCGGTAGTCGGGGACGACGAGCCCGCCCAGCTGGCCTTCATCTCGGCCGGCATTGCGTGCCTGATCATTGCAGAAGGCGCTCCCGCGGGCGACCGCGTCCTCTCCGAGGCCAAGAAACGCGGTGTCTCGGTTCTCTCCACCGACCTGGATGCCTTTGGTGTCGGCAAGATGATCAACCTCTCGCTGCCGGCCCGCGAAGTGATGGAGACCGAGGTACCGGTCCTCACGTTCGACGACACGCTTGCACGGGCGCGGAAGGTGGTCTCGTCCTCGAAGTTCCGTGCCGCCTGCGTTGTCACCAAAGAGGGGACGCTCGCCGGCGTCCTGACCCGGACGACCCTGCTCGACGATGTCCGGAAGCCCGTCATCCTTCTCGACCACAACGAGGCGTCGCAGGCCGTCGAAGGGATTGGGGAAGCGGAGATCGTTGAGATCATCGATCACCACCGGCTCGGGACGATCACGACATTGAAGCCCATCCGGTTCCTCAATGATCCCGTTGGCTCGACATCGACGATCATTGCGATGAAGTTCCGGGACTCCGGCCGACCCCCGTCAAAAGCCGTTGCGGGAATCCTCCTGTGCGGGGTCCTCTCCGACACGCTCGCCCTGCGCATGTCCACCACCACTGCGACTGACCGGGACGCCGTGGAATACCTTGCGAAGGTTTCCGGAGAAGACCCGGGCGCACTGGGTATCGAACTGCTGGAGCAGGGGATGGACCTTTTGGGGGTGCCTCTTGCCACCATCCTCTCGCGGGACACCAAGGAGTTCGATCTTTCGGGTCGGAAGGTGATCATCTCGCAGGTGATGGTGCCGACGTTCTCGTGGAACACGGAACGGTCTGAGACTATTGGCCAGGAACTCCGTTCGTTGCAGGAGAAGAGCGGGGCCGACCTCGTCCTTGCCCTCTTAACGAGCGTCATGGACAATGCGAGTGACTGCTATGGCG
>NZ_PIZH01000191.1 GCF_002835825.1 Methanoregula sp.
GTCCGGGCCCTGATGCGGCATCTCGTTGTCGAACGGGATGAAATAGTCATCCTCGATATGGAGGCAGGCATTGAACACCTTGGCCGGGGCACTGCCGCCCGGGTCGATGTCCTCCTTTCGGTCTCGGATGCAAACAAAAAATCGCTCCTGACCGCGGCCACGATCTGCCGGCTTGCGAACGAGGCGGGAATTCCGGTGGCAGGAATTGTCGCGAACCGGAATGCAACGCCGGAAGAGGAGGGGATCGTGCGGGCGTTTGCGCGAGAGCACGGGCTTGCAGTACTGGGCAGTATACCGTTCGATCCGGCCGTCATGGAAGCCGGTATCACGGGCGAGCCTGCCGGTCCCCGGCAGTCCCTTGCATGGAATGCAGTGCGCGAACTTGCCGGAAGTGTGGAAAAAGCAAAAAGGCCGGAAGATTACCTCCGGGGAACCGGAACCCCGGGGTGACTGTATGAAGACAATCGTGACCATGGGAAGAGGCGGGACCGGCAAGACGACGTTTGTCGCCCTTATGGCAAAATACCTTATTGAATCGGGGAATGGCCCGATCCTTCTCGTTGACGCCGATCCGGACCAGAACCTTGCCGAGATGGTGGGAGTTGATCTCGAAGCGGCCGGGAAAAAGACCATCGCGGAACTGCTCTCGGAGACATTCATCCAGCAGGGCGGGACAACCATCGGTATCCCGCCATCGAAACGGATCGAGAACCGGATCTGGGAGGAGGGGCTCTATGAAGGGGAGGAGTTCGATCTCTTTTCGGTCGGGACCAAGTGGGTTGAAGGGTGCTACTGCCTGCCTGACGCAGCGCTCAAGAACGCGCTCTCCTCAATCACGCGCCAGTATACCTATATCCTCATCGATTCCCCGGGCGGGCTCGAACACCTGAACCGGAAGATCGCAAGCACCGTGGAAATCATCTTTGACATCATGGGGCCATCGTCCAAATCCTTTGCCCACGTAAAGCGGGCGCATCGCGTCATCAGCGAGGTTGGGATTCGGTTCGACCGCTTCCTTGTCATCGGGGGCTACGGTTTCATGGGCGATCCTGATCCCGTGGCACTGGCAGGACTCGGACTGCCCTATTTCGGGAGGATTGCGCAGGATGACACGGTTGCGCGGATGGTGCTTTCCGGGAAGTGCCTGCTTGAGGCTCCTGATGATTCACCGGCATACCGGTCTATTGGAGAGATTGTGCGAAAAGCGCTTTTCGATATGCAGGAAAAGAAAACGGAATGAACGTAGGGAAAAATGGCTTTATCCTCATTTTCCCCCTTCGTTTTAATACACCAGCAGGAAATACGCCATCGCTGTCGTGATAAAAGCCCCGACAATAATGATGATTGCCACCGGCACAAGGAATCCAATCATCGCGTTGACCGTTGATGCAATCTGGGAGATCCGCTGGGAGCCAAAGACAACAACATTCTTGCACCATGCGGTTGCGCCGGCAGAGCAGGCCGGCGCGGAATCTGCGATTGCTTCCCGCACCGCATCTTCGACATGAGGATAAAACGCCTCGACCGGCACTTTCAGCCCCACCTGGTTCCGGCCGGAGATGGTGTTGACCACGTGCGTGTCAGTCGTCATGATCTCGCATTCGTCAACAAGGGATACCAGGCGTTTGCGGATCTCGTCACGGGCGCCGGTGTGCATATTGTTGCCGTCAAAGAGGACGTACGCGGTCTTCTGCCCCCCAACGGTGATGACAAGGACCTGGACGCCGAGGTCACCGAACCCGTCTGTCCGCGACCAGGGGAGGGTCCGGTGGGCATAACCGGCCATGAAGGGGACCTGTTCCTGTTGTGCAGTGCCGGAAAAAGCGTCCTCTGCCGCAGCAAGATATTCCATACCCAGCGATGTCCCGGAATAGACTCCGTCCGCCAGCGTATCCATACAGTTATGGGCATCGATAAACCCGACATGCCGGAACTGTTTTTCACCGGATTTCATAATCGAGAATCCCATCGCAAAATCGAGGTCCTCAGTCACCTGCGGTGAACGCGTTGCGACTGCGATGACAGTGTCACCGAATGCCTGTGCCATCACATCCACCGACCCGTGACGGTACCTGCCGGATTTCGTACACGAGGAGCTCGTGCAGGAATTCGGCCGGGAAGCAAGGACAGCATCGCCGACCTTTTTCACTTCTGTCTCATCGACCGGGTTGAAGTCATGCGAGGCTGCGCCATGGAAAACAAGCGCAGCGCCCCCGATCTGGTTGTGGAGGATCTTTGGCAGGTTGCTGCCGCCAATCTCGCCCAGAGGGCCGGGGTGGACATTCGGGATGGTGACAAAGATCTCTTCTTTTCCTTCGCGCTGCAGTACGAGCGAAACTTGGGGCACCACAACGCTCTCCCCGATGCTCCGGAAGAAGTCATCGAGTTTTCTGCTCCCTTCTGAGAGGTGGAGAAGGAATGCATTCACCAGTTCAAGGGGGCCGACCTTGAAATTTGCCTTCATCGGGCGCTCCACAACAATGATGAAGGCATAGACTCCCACGGCAAAGCTGATGTGGAGGAGGATGGAGACCTGCACGAACCACAGGTCAAGGAACGGTGCCGCTCCAAGAATCGCGATGCCGGAGTGGAGGAATGCAGGAACAACCACTTTCCGGAGGTGGAAATCGACGACCGCTGCAAGGAGGAGCATCCGGAATGCAAAGACCAGTGCGAGTGATATGGCAAAGAAGAGTGCGAACGAGAAGCGGAAGAGGAGGATGGGCGAGAGCGAGACAAAGAGCGAGATGATAAGGCCGAGTGCTGCAGTCAGCCCCGACCAGCCAAAATCGAGTTTCCCGCCAAACCGGCGGGCGAGCCATGGGGTGAAGGCGAGCGCTGCAACCGCCGGAATGAGGTATGCAGCTATCGGGAAGAGATTGGGTTTCGTGAATGACCCCTGGCTTCCGAGAATCGACATGATCTCGACACAGCCGGAGAGCAGGAGGATGAGGGCGAGCGACCGGATCCAGGATGGGCTGGTAACAATATATTTTGAAAGCGCTTCGAGCTTGAGATCCATTTCACCGGACATTGCCAGATCCTCCGGAGCATGCCATGATCATCGTGGATATTCTGATGGGACAGTTGGGTGTACGGGCATATAAGAACACGGGGTGTCATCCTGAAATCGTAAACACATATGTCACATCCATGTCGTTCTTATCAGGGATCTTCAGCCTCTTCTGCGGGCCTGGTCAGGGCTCCTGATGAAACTGGTATCTTCAGCGTACTTGCTTTGTGCTACTCCTGTACTGTTCCAATACACTTATTTTACCTATATCACAATGTATAGTTGAACTTTTGGGGGTGTGCTACGGTGAGCCGGAAGAGTGTCAGTTTCAGTATTAAGGAGATCAATTCAGATCTTGCACAGTTCCGCGATCTCACAGTCTCCATCGGCGCGATCACCCGCGAGCGCTGGGACGAACCAATGGGCCCCTCCCCGTTTCCCTCGCTCACCACGCTCCGCCCGTGGGACCGTCGTCTCCTTTCCCGCTACAAACCGTTCTACATGCCGTTCTGCGACCTCTGCTGCCTCTGTACGTACGGGAAGTGCGACCTGACCGGAACCAAGAAGGGGGCTTGCGGGATCTCCATGCCCGCCCAGCAGTCGCGGATCGTCCTGCTCGCTGCCTGTATCGGGGCTGCGACCCATACGAGCCATGCCCGTGAGATCCTTACCCACACGATTGAGGCTCTCGGCCGGGAATGCCCGATCAATGTGGGTGGCACCGGGGTCGAGGTGGAAGCCCCGATAACAAGGCTTGTCTGCGGGATTAAACCCGGGACGCTTGGCGACCTTGAGCCGGTGCTGGACTACTGCGAGAACCAGTTGACGCAGCTCCTCGCGGTCACGCATACCGGTCAGGAAGGCAACAGTCTTGATTTCGAGTCCAAGGTCTTCCACACGGGCATGATCGACCACCTTGGCATGGAAGTAGCAGATATTGCACAGGTTTCGGCACTTGGGTTCCCCAAGGCAGACCCCGAGTCCCCCCTTGCGGATCTCGGGCTTGGAACTATCGATACAAAGAAGCCGGTCATCCTTGTCATCGGGCACAATGTTCCTCCTGCTGCGGCCATCATCGATTACCTCCGCGACCACGGAAATGCCGGGGATGTTGAAGTAACCGGCATCTGCTGCACAGCCATCGACCTCACCCGGTACGCGCCGAAAGCAAAAGTCGTTGGTCCGATCTCGTGGCAGCTCCGCTACATCCG
>NZ_PIZH01000192.1 GCF_002835825.1 Methanoregula sp.
CGATTGCCCCTGCCCGACCCCCCGTGGGATTCTGCAGGCAGGGATGCACCGATATCCGGATCAGGATCGGATGGATCCTATTTTGTCACTTCAACCGGGTCGATGTTCGCATCGGTCAGGCAATCGAACGTGACCGTGTTCGCCTCCCCCACCAGTCGGACATGCACAAGCAGGGCCTGCACGTGACAACCGATCAGATCGTCACCAGGTATGCAAAAGCGGTGAAACCGCAAGAGGCCGGTATACGGCAGGTGACCGAGCTGTTGTTCCACTACACAAAACCCCATGGGGCCGTGATTTTCAGGAGATCTGTGGTTTTTGCAACTCGACAGCCCGGCTCAGCGGTATGTGTGGGCGCTCATGAACGACAAAGCCGGCCTGCTCTGCACAGTCGAGCGTTGCAGTAAATGCGCTTTCCGTGACATGGAAGACCGGTTCAACAAGGAGCCAGGTCCCTCCCGGTTTCAGCAATGAGAAGATCTCACCGATGAGCCGTTCCTGATCCGGCACTTCGTGCACCATATAGAAAGCAAGTGCAAAATCAGCCTGCGTGGCAAGCCCGAGCGAACCCGCCCCGCACTGGTGCCATGTGACCGGGGCAAAAGGCCCGGTGTTCCCGCACTTCTGTTTCGCATACCGAAGCATCTCTTCCTGGAGATCGACTGCGGTAGCGTGGCCGCGAGGCCCGACCATCTTCCTCATGGCCTGTGTGAAATTCCCGGGCCCGCACCCGATATCAAGAACATGCATACCAGGGCGGATGTATCCCTTCAGGATCTTTTCGGGATCCTGAAGGAAGCATCGCAGGGGATTATCAAGCATCAGCAAGTGCCAGAAGGAATACCAGCAGACAGGTTGTGCAGGATGTGGTTCTGCCCGAACCGGTGATCGGTCCTTTTCTTTGCATGATTCTGCCATCGGTCAGTCCCCCTTTTCCGGATTCCGAAGACCTGCGGTGAGATGCGAGCCTTGGAGCCGGCCACCGGACTGCATCAACCGGAACCATGCGATACATGCAATGCTCACAATAAGGAGGAGAGCTGTCAGGTACGCAAACGCATGGAGGCGGGCGGCGAGCGCATGGGTGAAGGCTTCATCCGGCCATCCATACGATAGACCAGAACCGGCATATACTGCAAGGATTACCGGGATAAACACGCTGGAGAGTGCAATGAAGGTGGAAAACACAACAAGGGCCGTGCTCCCCGCATCCCCGAGCGGTCTCGCTATTACACCGTCTGCACCATCACTGGAAGATCTGTTGAGCGTGAGCGTTATACAGAGGAGGGTCATCACTAATGCTGTTGGAAAGACTGCTTCGTTGCCAGTTACGAAGGTAATGCAGGCCACAAGGCCCGGAAGGAGAAATCTCCCCTTATACAGAAGTTCCCGGTTAATCGTCATCGTTCAGTGCTCCCCGTTTTTGTATGGGCGGTTGTGTTGTCATGAATGCTCCTTTTGTTAAGTCAGTTAACAATACATTATGCGAAAAAAATTACTTCTCCCCATGCCCGGACTCGTCAAGTGTCTTCTCCATGGCAGAAAGGAACCGTATGATAAGAGAAAACTCATCGTCGGTGAGATCGCCGAGGTTCCGGTGCATGCGGGCATAGATCTTTGCATGGTGCTGTTCGTGGCCGAGATACGCGATCCTCCCCTTGGGAGAGAGCCGGAAGCGCACCTCTTTCTCGTTTTTGGAATCGCGGTGCTTCTCAATCAGGCCTTTTACAACGAGCCTCCCTGTCATCTGGGAAATGGCACTCTTCGAGATGCCAAGCAGGAGGGAGAGGCTGGTGAGGTTGGTGTCCGGGTTCTTCCCGATTGCCATGACCGTATGGATCTCCGAACAGTGGAGGAGGTCGCCAGTACCAAAATCCTTTGCCATTTTCTCGTCTGCATCCATCTTGTTAAGGATGCGGATCCAGAGCTCGGATATCTTCAGCAGGTCCGGTTTTTCCTTCATCATGCCCCCATGCGCAATCGCCCGTGCGCCACATTTAGTTAAGCATGTTAACTATATAGAGATTTGGAAGACCCCCTCGCTTCCTGCAACAGTATCTCCCACTACTCCCGAATCTGACGAACCGATCCAGCAGTCCGGGAAAGAAACGCCTGCTTGTTTGCCTGTACGACACGTACAGCCTGTATCTCCGGGATCCCCTCTCCCCCCAGTGCCGCAACGATTGCCTGGACATAGGGCTCCTGTCGCGTCATGCTGGGCGATGCACGTGTATCAAGACGCTCTCCCTTCCGGCCCATCTGTGCTGAGCCGGTTGCGATGAAGTGGAGGAAATCCTCCTTGGGGAGACCCCACCTCGTATTAATCTTCAGGTGGACGATATCCCACGTTCTGGGATTGGGATACATCACGGCATGGGTCCCGGGCAGGGGGACTGCTTCTCCCCCGCCCGACCGCGACAGTGCGACAACGAGCGACCAGAGGGAGTCGCAGGCGGTCTTTGCTATGGGACAATCCCGGCAGAACCGGTTTGTCGGCGGCAGGGCATCTCCCCGGTAGTGGACGCAGAATGTAATGTCCATTGTTTGGTAAAGGATCGGGGTTTCACTCAACGGATGACTTCAACCGGGTCGATGTTCGCATCGATCAGGCAGTCAAACGTGACCGTGTTCAGCCAGCCGGCTTTATCGAACATATGCATAAAGCAGACACCGATCACCGCTGCCCCGGCATGTCTTCCGATCACCGCTTTCACCTCTTCGGGCTTGACCGGGACATTGGGCATGGAAAGGCCGCCCATAACGACAATCGCTTTGGGTTTGAGAGCCGGGGCAGGAGCATTCACCTGCATTCCAACATGATCGACATGACTGATCTTCTTTGCCTTCATCTCATCAACGAGGGGAACAAAGACCTGTTCCAGCTCAAGCGATCGCAGGGCAAACCCGAGCAGCTCGACAAAGGGGGTGCAGGTGCCGGGAACGCCATAATAGATGATCTGGTCACCTTTCTTCAGGCCTCTTGACTCGACATATTCCTTGAACGGACGCAGGATGCCCGGGACACCGTGAAATACTTCCTTCTTCGCCATGGATCAACAATCATACCATGAGCTGATAAGGATTTTTCATTTCTCATGGGCGAGTGAGGCAGGATAATAATCCTTTTACCCTGCCGGAGGGAACGTTTGGGATAATGAAGAACCCCTTCCACATCATGATCATCCCGACACTGGGCTGCCCGGGCAGGTGCAAATACTGCTGGAGCTCGGAAGAGGGATCACCGGTCATGACGATCGACACGGTGAAGGAAACCGTAGCGTGGCTCAAGGGGTTCCGCAAGGATCGCGTCACCTTCACGTTTCACGGAGGCGAACCGCTCCTTGCAGGGGCAGACTTTTACCGTCAGGCGCTTCCCCTGCTCGCACATGAACTCAAAGACCTCACCCCGGATTTTGCCATGCAGACAAACCTCTGGCGGATGACGCCGGAGATTGCAGGCGTCCTTGCGGAGTACCACGTCCCCCTTGGCTCAAGCATCGACGGCCCGGAGGAGATCACGGATTCCCAGCGGGGCGACGGCTATTATGATAAGTGCATGAAGGGGTACGAGATCGCAAAGGCCGCAGGGCTCCAGGTGCGGTTCATCTGCACATTCACGAATAAATCGGTAAAGCACCGCGAAGAGATCTTCGAGTTTTTCAAGGAGAAAGGATTTGTCTTGAAACTCCACCCGGCGCTGCCCTCGATCAAGTCCGAGAACCCGAAGGAATGGGCGCTGGAGCCGGAGGAGTATGGCGAACTGCTGGTCTACCTCCTCGACAAGGCGCTCGACAATCTCGGGAAGGTCGAGGTGATGAACATCAACGACCTCTGCCGCTGCGTTTTCACCCGCCGGGGCTCGGTTTGTACCTATGTTGACTGTATGGGAAACACCTTTGCCATCGGCCCGGACGGGAGCATCTATCCCTGCTACCGGTTTATCGGTATGCCCGAATGGGTGATGTCCAATGTCCGGGACAGGCCGACGATGGAGCAGCTGATGCAGTCGGAGCCGGGGAAACGGATGTCTGCATTCTCGGAATATGTGGACACTGCCTGCAAGGACTGTTCGCACATCAGGTATTGCCGGGGGGGCTGCCCATACAACGCGATTGCGCCATCGGGGGGGGGCACTTGAGGGCGTGGACCCGCACTGTACAGCCTACACGCTGATCTTCCATGAGTGCAGCGAACGGCCGAAAGATGAGATGTTTGCAGATCGACCGGCCGGGATGGGATTTGGGATGCCGAGAGCCGGAAGTAGAAGAGCCGGCGTGATGGGCGCGACGCGGGAGCG
>NZ_PIZH01000193.1 GCF_002835825.1 Methanoregula sp.
CGAGGGTTATCAAACCCGAGAAATGAGAAGAATCCATCAGGATTCTTCGAAGAACACTGATGAGTTCTTCTCTTCCTCGACCTCCGTTAGAGGTCTCGGATTCATCAGACTTTCTTTCATGGACGAGGGGTCATCAGACCCCGAGTTCGAGAAGAAAGTCATCAGACTTTCTTCGAAGTGTCCCCCTTCATAATATATTTGACCAGCAGGAAGATCACGAGTGCGATGATGACAAAGTCGATGATAGCGCCGGCATAGTCCCCGACAAGAAACTTCAGGGGGCCGATTTCCAGCGTTGCCATCCGCCAGTCGCCGCCCGGGATGATGACGGCAATGATGGGCATGATGATATCGGTCACGGTCGAGTTGACCAGTTTCGTTGCGGCACTTCCAATGACAAACGCGACGGCCAGACCAATGACCTGGTACTTGTTCAAAAAATCCATGAACTCCTTGCTGAACCCTTCGGCACCTTTGCCAAGGGTGGAAACACTGCCACCAATCATCTTCTCAGCATCGCCAAGTGTTTTGTCAACCATAATGATACACCAGTCAGGACTTCATCGTCCCTGATTGTTACCATGAACCTTCAGCTTGATTACACTTCCCTTTCCCGCAATGCAACGAAGGGGCGCGTTGAAAACAAGGAAGAAGTATGGGATCAGGGTCTGTCGCCCAATGTGATCGATCCGATGATTGCGGGCTTGCCTTTGAACCGTGTCAGCGATCCGTGGATGGCCAGGGGAAACAGCGTTCCATCCTGGCGCCGGGCATGGACCGTATACCGTTCCGAGTTAACAATGCCGGAAAGGCGGTCATCAACGGCCTTTCGCACCCGGGGCCGTTCCTCATCCGGGAAGAGATGAGTGAAATCCGGCAGGGCCATAAGCTCGTCCGCAGGCCAGCCGGTGATCTGCGAGAACGCAGGATTGACATAGATGAAGCGGTTGTCCTGGATCATGTAGATCCCTTCCGCGAGCGAACCGGTCAGGCACCGGAATTTCTCCTCGGAATCTGCCAGTTCCCGCTGGGCATTTTTCTCTTTTGAGATGTCAATCAGGGATACAATGCTCTTCTTTGTATCAGGAATCATCTCGACGGTAATGTAGGTATCAATTGTCCGGCCGTCACGGGCAAGGAACCTGAACTCATAGTTCTTCGGGACGATCGTGGGACTGGCCCGGCGTATCTCATGATACTGCTTCATGCGATCCAGGTCCTGCGGCGAGACAAATTTCGTCCATGGCACCTTATTCTCGATCTCTTCCCGGCTGTATCCCGAGATGTGCGCCATCTCCCGGTTTGCCCGGATCACGGTCTTGTCTTCCCCCAGGATCATCATGGCAGTCCCGGTTGATTCAAAGACCGTGCGGTACAGTGCTTCGGATTCATGGATCGTCTGGTCCGCGGCCTTCCGGGCAAGGGCGCCCGCTATGATCTGGCCAAAGATCCGGAAGATGTCCAGGTCCTCTGCGGGGACAACGTCCTCTTTTGTGGTTGAATCGATCACGAGCGAACCCACGATCTGCTGGCCGATTGCAAGGGGAATGAGGACAAACGATCGTATCCCGATCTGGTGAAGCCCCGCCATATGCCTGCCGGTCTCACCCGGTTCCGCGAGCAATGCCGCGACACTGGGAACAAGGACAGGTTCGAATTTTTGGATCCGTTCTGCTGATAAGGAGAACTCCGTGGCTTTGAACGAGCCGATCCGGTCCTTCATAAGGAAATTGCCCGGCGACGTCCATTCATGGGCAAAACACATCTCACTGTTCCCGGAATTCTCAAGAGCAATATAACAGTGGTCCGCACCGGTGATGGAACCGATCTCAAGAAGGAGCTGTGTGATCGCCTCGTCAATGTGTTCTGGTGACAGCCGGATAAACCGCGTAGCCATTACTGATGTAAGCCGGATCAGGCTGAGGTGCCGGTGCAGCGCCTTTTCTGCAGTTCTTCGCGAGATGGCCTGGTTGATCTTATGCCCGAGTTCTGCAAAAAGGGCTTTTGTATCCCCGCCCTTCTGGAGATAGAAATCAACCCCGCTGTTGATTGCTTCAATCACCACCTCCTCGCGTCCTTTGCCGGTGAAGAGGATGAACGGGATGTCGGATTCGCGGCGGACATGCCGGAGGAACCGGATCCCGTTGCATTCGGGCATCTGGTAATCGGAAACAATGGCATCAAAGGACCGGGTTTTTAACCTCTCCAGCGCGATGATCCCCGACTCGGCAGTGGAAACGGAAAATTGTCCGCCCTGCTCAAGGAACAGTTTTCCCAGTTCGAGAAGGTCCGGCTCATCGTCTACGTAGAGGACGGAATACGGTTCTGCCATGTTCGGAGCGCTTATTCAATCCTGCATACTTGTGCCTATTAAGAGTATTGGTAAAAAAAGAAAAAAGACCATCAGACAAGCGGCCCCGGCTGCTTGTCGGAAAGTGCCGGAAGGGTTGTCTGCTTGACCAGGACCGGTTCTTTTCCCTTGCGGATCTTTTCCATGATAAGCTCTTTTCCGCGTGAAGTCATGGCAAAGACCGGGATGGCAACTCCTGCCTGGACAAGGGCTTTTTGTGTCACCGCGTCACGGATGGTCTTTGAGGCACAGGAGGTTACGAGATCGGATGCCGCGACCAGATCGTCTGCTTCCTGTTTTGTGAGCCCGGTTACGTGGACGCCGACAATGAATGTATCGGGGTGGATCTTCCGGATTGCTTTTGCAGCCTCCGGTCCCGCTACGGTTACAGCAATCTTCACAAATCCTTTTTCCACAGCAAGCGAGACGCCGGCAACCGGGTCCATGGCGGCATTCTTCCGGTCAAGGACAAACCCTCCCTCGTTTTCGATACGGTCCATCACCTGCGGGTAGGGGCAGGTGGAAGCAAGGCCGGACATCCTCCCCCCGATACCCTGGACCAGTGCCGGTTTTGTTGCCACAACCGTGCCGGCCCCGTCGCAGGCAATGACGGCTGCGTCAATGAGCCCGGCCTGGATCCCGAAGCTGAGCAGTTCCG
This sequence comes from Methanoregula sp., assembly GCF_002835825.1. Classification (GTDB taxonomy): domain Archaea; phylum Halobacteriota; class Methanomicrobia; order Methanomicrobiales; family Methanospirillaceae; genus Methanoregula. The sequence goes on from NZ_PIZH01000193.1 coordinate 3,009, forward strand.
ATGCGCCAAAGCCGACAAACTCGCGGTTGTCGATGACCTCCCGGTCCGGCGTGCACATGCCAAAGGCCCTGATCCGGTGCTCGATGTTTGCCTTCACCGATTCCTTCGTGATATCCGGGATCGGGTATGCGAATTTTTTCGCCAGAGGGCAGTCCCGGATCAGGGCCTCGCCCACTTCCACGACCTTCCCGTTCCGGATTACGATCCGGCACCGGCCGATCGCCTCGATGATATGTTCATCCTTTTCCTGCGTCATGATGGTTCTTCCCAACACCTGTTCATTTCTGGAAATATAGGATTATTGCATGGCGGCAGCCCTGCCCGGGTAATAACAATGCATATGTTGAAACAACGACGATAGGTTTGTATGGGCGGGGACTCGCGGCTGTGGGAGATCGATGGTGCCCGCGGTGTCGCAATTCTCATGATGATCGTCTTCCACACGGTTTTCGACCTCTCGTTCTTCGCAATTTTTCCGGTTGATGTCGCGACCGGGTTCTGGCGCTCCTTTGCATATGCAACTGCCACGCTCTTTCTCCTGATTGTCGGGATCTCGCTCGTGATCAGTCATGATCGCGCTGCTGTCAAATTGTCCGGCTTCCCGCTTGCACAGAAATTTCTTCTGCGTGGTGCCGGCATCTTTGCGCTTGGCCTGCTTGTCACGCTCGCGACGTGGCTCTATCTCCCACAGGGCTACGTGGTCTTCGGGATCCTGCACCTGATCGGCGTCTCGGTGATGCTCTCGCCGCTCTTCTTCCGGCTGAGGGCCTGGAATATTCCTGCGGGAATCCTGTGTATCCTCATCGGGTGGTTCGTGACCAGCCGCACGAGCCTGCCATCACCCCCGTTGATCCTTCTCCCGCTTGGTATCCATGCGCCCGTGTTCTGGTCCGTTGATTACACTCCCCTCTTCCCGTGGCTGGGCGTTGTCCTGATCGGCATGGGGGCCGGTGCATTTCTGTACACGGGCGGGACCCGGCACTTCTCTCTGATGCCCCTGCCGGATTGTGTTGTCCGGCCGCTTTCTTTCCTGGGCCGGCATTCGCTCGTGATCTATCTTGTCCACCAGCCGGTGATCATCCTGTTGCTTGCGCTGGTGACGGGGATGAAGGTGTGGTGAGGAGCGGGGAAGCCGGGAAATCTTTGACGGGCACAAAAATATTTTCAACTTATTTCCTGCGGAGCATTGTGTGGAAAAAGTTTGAAAAAAAAATTCTGGTAGAACGATTTCAAAAAGGGTTCTGCCT
>NZ_PIZH01000194.1 GCF_002835825.1 Methanoregula sp.
CCGGCAGGTGCCATGAGGAGAACCTCATCCACGGCCCGGACCGAATCGGCACTCGAGCCCATCCCCGGCGGGAGCACGCTCAGGCCCTGGTCGCGGATGAACCGAACCGCGTCGCCCCTCACTACGACAACGCGTTTTTTTGGCGTGAAGAGTTTGCAGGCCTCGGGCCGGGGCACCGGCTCCCATGTACGTTTGTCCGGGAAGTACCGGATGATGCCCGCAACACCGCCGCCAGCGATCACCTCTTCCATCCTGTCCTGGTCGGGAACCTTGTTCAACAACGCGAGGTGCCCTTCAGGAATGAGCGGGGCACCGAAATGATCAGTATAGATGCTATTAATGAGCGCAATATCTTCCGGAAATGCCGGCCGTGCATCACCCGGCGGGGTGACCGGGACCTCACGGGTTTCAGCACCACAGTCGCAGCGCTTTGCCATGACCGGTGTGTGGCAGGTATCGCACCAGCGGAGCAGGATCCTGCCAAGATAGGATGGACGCATTTCTCTCTCATCATACGTCTTCCGGCAATAAAAACCCACGAGGCGGGCAGGAAGGGATTATCGATAAATACCCTCCTTTCCCATCCATATGATAGATATGATCGATACCTGGCTCCTTGCCTCAGCCTGCCTTGCCCTCCTCACGCTGGGGGCGCTCTTCCGCGTTGTCCGTACAAAGAGCCGGAACGACCGGTTCCTTGCAGCACTGGTCGCTGTCACGGTCGGTTCCGCAGCCGGTCTCGCGCTCAGTATCTCCCAGGGTACCTTGTTTATTCTCGATATCACCATCGTCCTTGCCCTGCTCTGTTTTACTGCCCTCGTCGCGGCAGCACGGTATACCGGGGGTGATGTGTCATGAGTTCATTCGTATTCGACAGTGCAATCTGGATCCTTCTCTTTGGATCGTTCGTATTCGGCGTGCTCGGGTTCTTCGGGCTCTTGATCTTCCCGGATATCCGGAGCCGGATGTTCACGGCATCGCGGGCAAGCCTGATTGCTGCGGGGCTCGTGATCGTGTCCGTCTTCCTCTACGGCATCAATGCCTACCAGGAGACCGGGCAGGAGATCTATCTCGCACTCCTTGCCCACACGGCCCTTCTCGCTCTCGTTCTCGGTGCCGGTACCGTTGTTGTGACACGGATCCTCAAGGATACCGTTACTGAAACGGTCCCACCGCTCGACGCAAAAAAGTGAACTGCCTGCACAAGCAACGGGCATTTTCCCCACGAATTTTTCCCCCTGTTTTCTCAACAGTAGATCAGGGTTTTCTGGATTTTGACATACACGAAAAGAGTATTATTCCGGTTCTTCCTCCCGGATCTCTTCCGGTTCAAGAAAACAGAGCACGCCGGCAATACCAAGAATGATCACGGCCGGCATATAGAGGAAGAGGAGGTTCAATGACCCGGCGATCGGGACCGAGAGAGTGATGAACACCGCGGCAAAGACGAGCATCCACCCGGCAAACCGCGTCTCCTTGTTAGCGATGGCGGCACCCATCAGGCCGAGGCTGGAGAACAATGCGGTCTGGACTCCGGAGAGGGTTTGATCGCTGCTCATCGCCGAGAGGATCACGTACACGGCGATGAGGATACCACAAATCCCCCCGATGAGACCCAGGATGAACTGTTTCTTCATAAGAGTAGCGTTGCTCTGGAGCGGAATAAAGGTTGCCCCCAGGCGTTTTTGCGGGCCCCATGCGGCCCCCGTTTCAAAAATGCGGCACCCCGCACCTATAAAATGCGCGTTCCTCCCCGTGAAACCGGCCGTTTTTCACCCCCCTGAATCGTTCATAAGTCCGCGGATCGGAAAACGAAGCCCTTTGCATAGGTTTGCGCAATTTCTGATGTATTACTCTGATATACTCTTTTTTTGGAGAAATGAGCATTTTTTTTTGGGTAAAAGTGCTGGTTTATGGTGATTCTATGCCCAAAAACGCCATTGCGACCAAAATATTTATTAGCGGGCAAAATAACAAAAAATATAACCCTTTCCGGTAGGAGGTGGATACCAACATGGCAGCAGCAAAGAAGGCGGCAGCTAAGAAGACGCCGGCAAAGAAGGCCCCAGCAAAGAAGGCGGCAGCTAAGAAGAAGTAATCTTGGCACACAACACTACACCTTTTTTTTGGATTCGTTTTCAGGAATTTCTCTCTGTGGACGCACATGCGTTCAGTACAGTCCGCCTTTACGAACACGCAATCCTGACAAGAGTATTCCTTCCTTCGTCTCCGTCAATGGCAGAACCGGGAATCGTTCCGGGCAAGATCGCAGGCACGGAGGGCACTCGATTCCTTGTCCTTGATCTCCAGCATGATGTCACGATCAAAGGGACGTGAGTGTTGGAGAAACGCGGAAAAATCTTCCGGGTCGATATGGTCGGCATGGCTGCCCGGCCGTTTGCCGGGGTGCTGCGAGCTGTAGTCCACCATCGGGACCCCGTCGGACTTCTTCCAGGTGTTCCCGGTCAGCTGCAGGGCATCTTCCATCGCCTCCCCCGCATTGTTGCACGCATGATGGAAAACATCGAACAGGACCGGAATGCCGGTCTGTTCGTGGACTGAAAGGCAGTCTGGCGCAGTGAACCGGTTGTCATCATTCTCGATAACAAGACGCCGGAGGATTGCCGGATCGAGTTGTTCACAGGTCCGGGCAAACCGGACGAGGCTCGCCTCCTTGTCCCCATACACACCGCCAATATGGAGCTGGATCTTCGCTGTCCTGTCAAGGCCCATCGCGTCCAGCACGCCCGCGTGGTACGCGAGCTCGGCAATGCTCCGGTCCACAACACCCTTATTCGGAGCATTCAGGACAATAAACTGGTCCGGGTGCATCGATATCCGGATTCCGCTTTTCGTGATGAATTCACCGATCTCCGCAAATTCGTTGTTGAAGTGTTCCTGCCAGCGGAAAGTGCAAACCGGGTGGGACGCGAATGGGACCAAATCGGATGTGATACGGAAGAACAGGATATCGTGCTCTGCATTCCAGAGAAGGATCCGTTTCAGGCAGGCGAGGTTTTCCGCAACGGTTGAGATCAGCCGCTCCTCAGAGTACGATGCCAGCCGGAATGTTTTGTTGGCACTGCACCCGATACTCCGGTTGATACAGGGATACCCGATCCGCATGATGGTATGAGGGCTGCTCACCCGGGTTTACGGGTTCAGCAGCACAATCGTGGCATTCAGAATGGTTGCAAAGCTCACCCACGCGATATAGGGGATGAGGAAGTACGCCGCACTCTTCCGCACGCGGTAAAACGTCATGATGGTTGCAAGGATCAGCCACCAGAGAATGATTATGTCAAGGAGCCCGAGGAGGGGGGACTGCATGCCAAAGAAGAGGAACGACCAGAGGATATTGAAGACGAACTGGATGCAGAAGACAGAGAGGGCGAACCTCACTTCCGGTTCTTTAATGCCCCGCTCCCAGATAAGATATGCGGCAATACCCATCAGGATAAAGAGCAGGGTCCACATGGGGCCGAAGATCCAGTTCGGGGGCTGGAACACGGGTTTGACCAGCAGGGAGTACCATGATGCGGGGCCCGTGATCGTGACCAGCGAACCGATACTCCCGGCAACAACAGAGGCGAGCACAAAGGCAAGCAGAGCTACTGGTGATTTGATTGAGATCCGGTTGCTATGTTCCATAACCATTCATTCCCGGTTTTCTGATTTATGAGTTTAGTTCGTGCCACGAACCGCCACGGTTGCCGTTCACCTTCGGTCAACAAACCGTTTCGGCCGGCCGGGCAGGCGGGATAGTTCAAGGCCTTTCGGGGGAACAAAGTTGAACCCGATCTCGAACAGGTTCTCCTCCTGTTTCTTCTGGAGCGATGGTTTCCACGAGTAGAACGACTTTCTGAACCGTTCAGAAACCCCCTCGCGGTCGCAGCTGGAGAGGTCTTTGCATTCCATGCTCACCCGGAGCAGGGTTTTTTCCTGGTCGTCGCCCGCGTACAGGAACGCCTCGTACTCTCCCGTGAGATATTCCATGTTCTCACGCTGGAACACGCCGCGTTCCACATCCACCCGGTTCATGGGTGTGCCATGGGCCCAGAACGTCTCCTCCTCCCGCTGGGGGGTGTAGATTTGCATATGGGTCCTTCCGCAGCCACCCTTCCCGCGGCTGATGACAACAGTCCGTTCTACAGTGTCACAGTGGATTCGCAGCATCCCGCCCTCTCCCCCCACCCGCAGCCAGTTCGCTGGCAGGCACCGCCAGCCCCTCCCTTCCTACCGCAC
>NZ_PIZH01000195.1 GCF_002835825.1 Methanoregula sp.
ATACTCGCTGTTCTGCTCGTGGCTGCCCTGCTTGTTCCCGGCACGCTTGCCGCGGATCATACCATCCAGTTCCAGAACCATTGCCTGTATGAAGTGTCGGTTGTCATCATCGGTGGACTGCAATACAAAAACCCGGGCAATGGGAAAGTCTACAGCGCCTGCCAGTGCCTGCCTGACACCACGTGCCAGCCGAACACCCAATGCCCCTACACGGCCTGTGGAGAGAATAACAAGAACACATGCAACAAGGGAGACCCTCTCGTTGATAACGGGGGTTTTATCCTTGAAGCCGACACACCGGGCGCAAAATCCACCCATACAATAACGGTACCGAAATTCTGGCAGGGTTCGTTCCAGCCCCGGTCGAACTGCCATTTTGACAAAGACCAGGGTTACATCTGCGACTACGAACAGCATACCTGTAGGGCATACCAGGACGGGAAGGGAAAGGTCGACTGCGGCGGACATCAGATCCAGGATGCCACCAAAGGAGAGATGAACTTCGATGAGAATGGTGTGGACACCTATGATGTCAGTGCCGTTGACGGTTTCAACATCCCGATCACGATCGAACTCGTACCGGGTACAGGATCTGCAGAGGGACTTGTCCCGGTTGAATATGCCTGCACAAAAGCGGGAACGAATTTTGACCTGCGGGACCTGGTTGGAAAGGGTGACTGGAAAACCTTAGATGCCTCGAAACTCCTCATTGCGAATACGGCCGGCAAAACACTCGCTGTTCGGAGCGCCTGTTCCTATGCATCTGCCCTGAACCATAAGAATAATGATCCCCATTTTGATGAGAAGGATATTCTTACAAACAGCACCTGTTGCAAACCCCCATGGGAATCTGCCCAGAAATACACGGAGAATGGGAATAGGAAATGCGATCCCCTGACCTGGCCGGCGGACATCAACACCGCTTCATTCTTCAAGCATTTCCTGCCCACAGCGTACAGCTATGCATACGACGACCACACATCCACCTATACCTGTAAAAACAAGGATGGGAATACCCTGACCGCGTATATTGTAACGTTCTGTGGTGCAAACGAGGGCCCACGCGTCACCCTCCCGGGAGACGACACACACACGCATGTCCCGGACATGTCCCCGACACCCCTTCCGACTCCGATTCCGACCCAGGCCCCATTGCCGGCCCAGACCCAGGTACCCTCAACACCCTTTAACCCGGCAAAATCCGGCGATGTAAATTTCTAAACCAAACACTCTTTTTCGCCAATCCCGGGTTTGCGCCAGTCGTCTATCCGGATCGACAGGTTGGAAAGTCAATCATAAAAGGGATCATAATCTGCATGCGCAAATCTGCATGCGAAAAAAACGGGGGGATCAGGCATTCCCTTCGGGCGATCCCGGAACCGCAGGAAGTTTCCTCCGGTACCAGATGAGCAGCGCGGCAAGGATGATAGGGTAGAACAGGTCGATATACATCACGGCGCCGGCATTGTTGGGAGAGAAATCTGCATGGGCAACCAGTTCGTACACGTGCCCGATTCCTGCAGAAACCGAGAAGATGCCAAAGCCGATGATGACAGCAGTCCAGAAATCTTCACGGAATTTTAAGCAGAGCAAACCGCAGATCCCCATTGCCGCATCCCACATCCCGACCTCGCGCTGGAACGGGCTACCCGTTGGCCAGCCGATCGATTCCGCAACCCGGTCAGCGAAAAGGAGGTGCCCGGTTGCCGCGTACAGGTAGGAGAGCCCAAAGCCGATGGCAAGCTGCCACATCAAAAACGTCCCGACAGCCTGAGCCCCTCCCTGTTTTTTTACATGGATATGAATAAGGGCAATGATCGCCCCAAGCAACGGAAAAAAGACAGGCCAGAGAAGATCCATCAGGTTCATACTCCCGCATTGGTGGTAATCGGATAAAAAAACAGCAGGGACACACTTCATCAGAAGAGTATCATCACGGGCACGGTGATCCCCATGAATCATGTCTCATCAGTATCCTGATGATCATGAATGTACATACCCTGAAAACGACGGGGTATCGCTGCCCGATAACAATCCCTTGCAGATGAAACAGTCCAGGCTTACCGATGAATTGGGGTTAATAACAACAAAACCGGGCGGAATGCGTAGTGGGGAGTGGTGGGACAATACGCGCTGATTGTTAAGGATTCTGACCAGAAGAGTAGATGCTGCTATGGGGATTCGAACCCCAGTCGTCGGCGTGAAAGGCCGACATGATTGGCCGGACTACACTATAGCAGCAAATTGTCCTACTTAATTTCACGCAACGTCATAAATAGGTTATGGAGGAGGCCCTGTCATGAACAGGAGGATCCTCCCGGAAGACAAAAACCGGTTTTACAAAAATATTATCGCTTCTTTGCCTTCGATTTTGGTTTTGCTGCTGCTTTCACCGGTTTCTTTGCCGGCTTCTTTACCACCTTCTTTGCCGTAGCCTTGACTGCAGTCTTTGCAACCGCGTTTGTCGCGCCTTTCTTCGGTTTGCCGTGGATGGGATATCCTTCCTTTTTCGTCAGGGGCCCGAATGCAGCGGCCAGCTGCCGGAAGACCGGGCCGGGCTTTCCGGACCCGATCGTGCGTCCGTCAACCCAGACAATCGGGGCGACTTCCGCAGCAGTGCCTGAGCAGATCAATTCATCGGCCGTGTACAGGTCGAAGTACCCGAGATTCTGCTCGCGGACCGTGATTCCGAGCGACTTTGCGATCTCGATCACAACGAGCCGTGTGATGCCCCGGAGGTTGTTGAGCGTGGGGGGCGTGATGATCTCGCCGTTCTTGACAATATAGAGGTTATCGCCCGAGCCCTCGGAAAGGTACCCGTTCGTATCAAAGAAGATCGCCTCGTCCCCGCCCTTGTAGTTCGCCTCGATTTTCGCGAGGATGTTGTTTAAGTAATTCAGGCTCTTGACATTCGGGGGCATGCACTCGGCCGGGTTCCTGCGAACCGAGACCGTCACGCCTTTCAGACCCTTCTCGTACAGGTCGCCGTACATTGCGCCCCAGGTCACGGCAATGATGATGACCGACGCCTTCGGGCACTTGCGCGGGTCAAGACCGAGATCTCCCTTGCCCCGGGTGATGATCGGCCGGATGTACGCATTGTCGAGCTTGTTCCTTCGGAGCACCTCGCAAATTGCCTCGGTCATCTCCTCCTTTGAGAGCGGGGGCTTGATGTCGATGGTCTTTGCTGAATCATACAACCGGTCGATATGCTCCTTTAACCGGAATATCCTGCCATTGTACGCCCGGATCCCTTCAAAGCACCCATCGCCGTAGAGGAACCCGTGGTCGAACACGGAGACAGCTGCCTTGTCCTCCGGGAGGAATTTCCCATCATAATAGATGATCATAAAAGGTGATGGGGGGCTCAATGGTTTTGTAGTTTTTTCTTTGATCGCTTGACTACACCACTCTTCTGCTTGGCACTGCACAACAATCAAATAGAATCCGGGTTGTAACTCACCATAAAGAGTACAGAATACTCAACCGGGAGGATATAACGTTATTATGCAAGGCAAAAAGGCAGGTCTTACGGACCAGGCACCTGACGGTTTAGCAAACGATATTTTCCGCACGATATTTGAACGTATCCAGACCGCGATCCTGATCGTAGATCCCCAAGCCCACCAGATTGTTGATGCAAACCCCCTCATGGAGTCGCTCACCGGGCTCTCAAAAGACCAGATGCTCGGCAAGGGCTGCCAGGGATTTGTCTGCCCGGCAAAGTGCGGCGAATGCCCGGTCACCGATCTTCACAAGAATATCCTGAATATCGAGCGCGAGATCATCAACGCAAAGGGCGAGCGGGTGCCGGTCTTAAAGACGGTGGCAAAAGTCGAAATGGGCGGAAAAGAGTATCTTGTGGAGAGTTATGTCGACATCACAGAACACCGGAAAGCCGAAGAGCGGCAGGCAGCCCTTATCGCATACCTCTCGGAATCGATCCTCCGGGCAAAGAAGCCGCTGGAGCTGATGCAGGAAGAGTTCCACGACATTGCCCGCAGGGCAAAGGGCGGCGATTACGATCCCGAAGATGTCCGGCTCGAACTGGAACTGCATGCAAAGAACCTTGCACAGATCGTCAAGAACTTAGAAGAACTCCAAATAAAAGCCCTTGCAGGAAAGTCCGCAGAGATCCCCCCGGAGTTCCGGGAATTCTTTGTCAGGAAGTGATTGTTTCGTGGAAGGACAACAGCCCGATGCGGAACCGCAGGAAAGCATGCTCTGCCTTCTTGTCGC
>NZ_PIZH01000196.1 GCF_002835825.1 Methanoregula sp.
AGATATCGATGAGCGTGCTTGCGATCCAGCTGATCTCGCAGGTGTACCCGAAGATCCAGGCAATGTGGGAATTTTTGGTAGTTGCGATGAAATCGCTGATGTTGTTCCCCACGCTGCACGAGCCGATCAGGACACCTTCGATATTGGAATAATTTGCCGCGTTCTTCACGGCCTTGAACATGGCCGGCAGTTTCATGCCGGTCTTCGTTTTTAGCTCGCCAATACGCTTGCCGGTGCCATGCGCTGCAACGTACAGGAAGAGCCGGTCTTCCCGCGTGTTCGTCAGGTCGTCCTCAAGAGCCCTGCGAAAGCCAACCTTCTCGTAGAAGTTCGAGTAATAGATATTGAAGTCGCCCTCTACGCTCTCGAGGCCCTGCAGGAAGGAGAGCACCGAGGGGCGCTTGGGTTTCTCTTCAGGCGTCCACCAGAGGCCTTCGATAACAAGGAGTGCTGTGCTCGACATGGTATCACGCGGGATTTTTCCCGGGCCGATAACAAGGAGTGGTCATGCAATAGAATAACTGTTGTGGCCGGCCGGCACGGAAATTTTCAATTGCGTGGAACGTTGATCTTTCTTATCAAGGACCGGACATTTTCATGGAACGCCCTGATGCAGACAAACCGGAACAGCAAGGAGACCGGACCGCTGCACCGGAGGATGTGCCGGAATGTCCTGCCGGCGATATCCCCCGGGGTATGACGCTCGAAGGGCTTGTGACCATGACCGGCGAGATGGAGCACTTGAACGAGCTTGTCCTGCTCCATCTGGAAAAGGCCGGGGGGTTCACCTGCACAGCATCCTACCTGACCATTGTCACACCCATCCTCGATATGCTGGAAGTGGAGATTCGGTTCCGGTACCGCGAGGGGATGGACCGGGAGGAGATCAAAGAGATTATTGCCGGCTGGATTGCGCAGGAGATTAGTGGATTCCGGCCCAATAAGAAATAAAAATCTGCTTTGTAGAATTCTCTTCGTTGGCCTGAAGCGCCCCTCCTGCGCCACCAGTCATTCGAAGAACCCTTTGGGTTCTTCTCGTGTCTCATCTCTGATGAGATTCAACACCCCCAAGGGGGCGGGGGCGCAGGCGATGCCTCTGAATTACCTAAACGGGATATTCCAACAAAGAACGTTTTCATCAAAAAGAAATTGATGCCGCCGCGGGGCGCCCCGTCGGGGACAGCCAATGGCTGTGGAGAAGATTCTCATCAGTGAATCTTGGACTACAGCGGCCGTTTATCATAATTGAGGGTATGGGGGCATCAGCCCCCATCATTATATCAAAGGATTTCTACGGAGCCGGAAAATTAATGATCTGTTGAAATCCTCATCCAAAACAGGTTGTACCGATAATCGAAAGATATCAGGTGCAGCGTCTCCTTCCGTTGATGTGTATGCAAAAAGACAGGGGACCATTAAAAACCGGCACGCCGGAATATCAGGGTTATCCAGGCAGCCACATCATTGCACAATCAACTCGTCTCAAACCCCATTCCTGCAGGGATTCGAAGAAGACGTACCCCCGGCACCAGCTGCTAATACTTATTCTCTTCAAAGATTTCCAAAACCCGTATTGCCGGGCCATTCATCCGTGGGGATCTGCCGGTCCCGCTCACTTCACGATCATAACCGGGCACGGGGCGAGATGGGCGATCTTCTGGCTGACGCTCCCGATAAGGATCCCTTTGAGCGTGCCAAGCCCCCTGCTGCCGATGACCACCAGATCGATCTGCTCTTTCTGGACATGGGCAAGAATCTCCTGTGCAGGATCGCCGATCGCCACTTTCAGCGTATAGGCAATGCCCGCCGCATCGCACTGCGCCAGTGTCCGGCTTAATATTTTTTGGGACTCTTCTTTCAGTAGGGAATGGACATCGAATTTTGCCTGGACCATGCGTGATTCGGAAGGGGTGGATGTGACGATATGGGCGATGGTGATGGATGAGTGGCCGAGTGCCTGTGCAAGGCTGATTGCAGTATCAGCCGCACGGTTCGCGTTCTCTGATCCATCCGTTGCAAGTAAAATTTTCTTAAACATCGTCATCCCCACAAGACCACAAATCCAATTCCGGATTTCATTGTCTGCTCTTTGTTGGAACACATCATTAAAAAAACCTGCCCATCAGGTTTTCCTAAAAACAAACGCCCCTGCCCCGGTGGAATCCGGTACTTCGGGAGTATCTGTCACCTGCCAAAGGTTATCGTGTAATATTACGATAGTACAGCAGATAATCCGCCTTCTGCATACATTTTTTAATCAGTAAAAAATACTATCAGCAGAAAATCCGGGGTTTTTCGTGAATCTGCACGCACTCAAACAGGAATGGCTGTCCAATATCCGGGGAGACTCCCTTGCGGGCATAACGGTAGCTCTCGCCCTCGTCCCCGAAGCGATTGCATTTTCGATCATTGCCGGTGTCAACCCCATGGTCGGCCTGTATGCGTCCATCTGCATCGCAATCGTGATTGCATTTGCCGGTGGCAGGCCGGGCATGATATCGGCGGCAACCGGCTCGATGGCGCTCATCATGATCGTGCTCGTCCGCGATTACGGGCTTGAGTATTTGCTGGCAGCAACGATCCTCACCGGTATCCTCCAGCTGGTGCTTGGATGGATGAACGTCGGCCGGTTCATCACGTTCGTCCCCTACCCGGTTGTGCTCGGTTTTGTCAATGCTCTTGCCATCCTGATCTTTTTGGCCCAGCTGCCATTCTTTGTAGGAGCTTCCTGGATGATGTATGCCATGGTTGCCGGGACGCTCGCCATCATCTACCTTCTTCCACGGTTTACAAAAGCGATCCCATCGTCGCTTGCCGCGATTGTTGTGATGACGGCAATTGTGATCGGTACCGGTGTCCAGCTCCTGACCGTTGGAGATATCGGCACCATTACCCGGTCCCTGCCACTCTTCCACGTGCCGGTTGTCCCCATCTCGGTCGAGACCCTGCTCATCATCCTGCCGTATTCCGTAACGCTGGTAATTGTCGGACTGCTCGAATCGCTTCTCACGGCTTCGATTGTGGATGAGATGACGGATACGAAAAGCGACCGGGACCGCGAGGTCCGGGGCCAGGGGTACGCCAACACCATCACCGGGTTCTTCGGGGGCATGGCCGGGTGTGCCATGATCGGCCAGTCGGTCATCAACATCAAGTCCGGGGCTACCGGGCGGCTCTCGTCGCTCGTTGCCGGCCTGTTCCTCCTCTTCCTGATCATTGCACTCGGCGACGTGCTGGCCCAGATCCCGATGGCCGCACTGGTGGGCGTCATGATCATGGTTGCCCTGAGTACCTTTGACTGGAAATCCCTGCAGGACCTGCCAAAAGTCCCGGTCAGCGATGCGGCAATCATGGTCATCACGATCGCAATCGTTGTGTTCACCCATGACCTTGCGAAAGGAGTTATCGCGGGAGTCGTCCTTGCCGCACTGGTGTTCGGGTGGCGGATCTCGGCGATCCATGCAACGGGAACGGTCCGGAATGACGGGGTGAAGATCTACACCGTAAAAGGGCAGGTTTTCTTCGGGACCATGGAGGCGTTCATCGATCTCTTCGATTATGCAAATGATCCGGAGCGGGTGGAGATTGATCTCACCCACTCGCACATCTGGGACCAGTCTGCGGTAACCGCGATTGCAAAAGTGGTGGATAAGTACCAGCAGCGGGGAAAATCCGTGTACGTAACCGGGCTGAATCCCGAGAGCCAGGAAACGCTCAATAAAGGTTTTTCATAAAGGGCCGGTGGAATCGGGTCCGGCCGGTGTTCGAGAGTCTGACGGATACGGGCGGCAGCTAGCATTCTGGAGGGCGGAGGGCATCAGCCCCCATTTTTGCGAGGGGGAATTTCCACACAAAAATTTTTCTCAAAAAAAAACATGGGAAAAAAACTATTTTCACACCGGCTCAGAACAATCCGGTAACCCACGCCCACATGTTGCCGATGCCGGTCGATATAACAACAGTCGGGTCGATACCGAGCACCGGAAACACGAAGATGAAGTACAAAACCGTCCCGAGCAGGCTGCCGAGGTTCCCGAGCGCTGCAACGAGCACGACCTTGAAGAGCGGGATCTTCGCCATCTCCTTGAGTGACTCGGTCTCGTAGATCTTCCGGAAGTCCGTGACCGGGGGTTTCCGCACGCGGGCTTCGACATACGCCCCAATCCACCCGGCATGAAGCATCGGGTTGAGCGAGGTCATCCACGCAACGCAGAAGCAGGTCAGGGCCGAGTAC
>NZ_PIZH01000197.1 GCF_002835825.1 Methanoregula sp.
ATCTTCCCCAGAGCGTCCACGGCAAAGAACCTCACCCATTTGTCCTCGTCTCTTAAGGCATGGTGCAGGTATTCCAGTGCCGGTTCTCCAAATGTGCCCAGTGTAACGACTGATTTCCACCGTTCCGGTCGCACCCGGTCCTTTAAATCCAGTAATGCTTGTTCCATATTCCCCTCCTCCCAATCGGGACACTAGCAGCATCATCGGAAGGGAAATATAGAAATTTGCCAATGGTGTTTGCAGATCAGGTCTGCATGGCAACAAAGATCTGCATCTCCATCGGGGCGCATTGCGGTTCTTTATATCATGCCGGCACGTCCACGTCCGGCCACTGGAGCTACCATTGAATGAATGCGAAAAACCATTTCCCGAAAGGGTAATCCTGAAAGAAAAAGGTCCGATAACGGGGTTTACCGGAACCGGAACTCCCCCTTGGGAACAATCATGTCAAACCGCACACCCTTCTCCGGGTCCCCGTTCTCGGAAATACTGATGCCGGTGATAGAGAGGATTTCTGAAGAAAGGAAGAGGCCAAGACCCGTGTGTTTCCCATATCCCCGCTCAAAAAGCCGTTTTTTCTCTTCTGTGGGGATTCCGGCCCCATCATTCTCGCACGAGAGGATAAGCCCGGTATCTGTTTCCCGTGAGGAGATCCGGATCCTGGTCAGTTGAGATCCCCCATAGCGGAGAGCATTATCGACCAGGTTGTAGAACACCTTGCCAAAGAGCGGATCGGCATAGACCTCAAGATCCGGCTGTTCGACCTCAACCCGGGTTCCTTTGAGTGGCAGCAAAGTAACGGCCTGGGAGATGATTGCATCTACGTTCTGCCACGTGGGAGCATTAACTCCCATCTCTTCATAATCTTTCGTGAATTCCAGCTGGTGGTTGATCGTATCCACGATACAATCTGCCTTTCCGAGGGATTCCTGAAAGCATCCCGGAGAGTGGGAATTCACCCTTGCCAGTTCCAGGTATCCTGAAAGGGCCTGGAGCTGGTTGCGGATATCATGCCGCGTAATACCCGAGAGCAGGTTCAGCTTTGTGTTCGTTCTGAGAAGGGCGGACTCAGTCAGTTTCCTTTGCGTGATATCATCATAAATGGTGACAAAATGATCCGGCTTCGGGGTGAACACCGAGCACCTGAACCACCGGGCAAATCCCTGGAACCAGATCTCAAATCGCTCCGGCCTCCGGGATGAAACCACCCGTGAAAAGGTCTCCAGCAACTCCGGGTGTTCATCATGGATTTCAGGAAGGATCTCCCCGCTCCGTTTTCCGACGATGGCCTCTTTCCCGCAGCTCTGCTTGAATGAAGCATTGGCATCGAGATACATCCAGTCGACCGGCCTGCCCTCATCATCAGGGATAATCCTGCAGTACGCCGCGCTCTCCAGCATGTTCTCGAAAAGCGAACGGTACTTCACCTCGCTCTCCTCCAGTTCGGTCCGGGAGCGGATCATGTTCAGCATCAGGAAAAATCCTGTTGCAAGGATATCTGCGATTATCGCGACACTGAAGAATCCGGTGTTGAAAGCATCGGTGCTGAAAATCGAGTATTGCCCGGGAATAAAATACCATACAACCGTTCGGGCGGCAAGGAAGACTACCGGAACAACCAGGGCTGCAGCAAATAGGTACCGGATAATGCGGTTCTCTCTCTCTTGTGACACAATGGCCGGGGCCGCTGCGATGATGAGGGCCGGTGCAATGAAAAGGGCGGAGATGACGGCACGTCCCGTTATGGAGTCTGAAATATACGTGAAATACGCGTACGCGAGGATGATTGGAAGGATGAGAAGGTAGTACCGGGCCGGCAATGACCGGGACCAGAAGAACCTCCTTACAGCATCGATACGCAGGAAAATGGCAAGCATGCTGAATGCGTTGGCAAGAAGGATTGTCAGGAGTGCAGCGGCAGCACCCTGCAGCATGAAAAGGAGGTAGGCAACCGACTGAAAGAGCAGGCCAAATGACCAGAGTGCAAGCCCTTCATACGTCTTCTGGGTCTTCCAGTAGACCAGGATCATGAGCGCGAGAAACGCGTTTATCAGGCATATCAGCAAAAAGATGGTCCTGAGATCCGGTTCCCACATTGTCATGCTCCCGGCCCGGTACCCTGCTGCCGGACATCAGCGCTATTGTTTCGTGGGGTAATTTTTCCTTATTATAATATGAATATTTATCGCCACTCATAGTACGAGGATCGGTGGACATAAATTTTTATGCAGCCAATGGTACTGAAGGATCCATAACCCAGATGTATTCAGTATTATATGTCGATGATGAACCCGCGCTTCTCGATATCGGCAGGATTTATCTCGAAAAGTCCGGTCATTTCCACGTTGATGTGGCAGCATCGGTCGATGAAGCGATAATACAGCTCAACGCCCGGACCTACGATGCCATCGTATCGGATTACCAGATGGCGGATACCGACGGGATAGAGTTTCTCCGGATCATCCGCGAGCAGTATATGGATATCCCGTTTATCCTCTTCACGGGACGGGGCCGCGAGGAAGTGGTCATCGAAGCCCTCAACAGCGGGGCTGATTTTTACCTCCAGAAGGGCGGGGAGCCAAAATCCCAGTTTGCCGAACTGGATTACAAAATACGGACTGCAATAGATCGCAGGCGGGTTCACAATGAACTCAAGGATTCTCAGAAACAGCTTGCAGACCTGATCAATTTCCTGCCGGATGCGACGTATGCCCTCGACATGAAAGGCCATGTCATTGTCTGGAACCGGATGATGGAGGAGCTTACCGGCATCCCCCCCTCAGCGGTCCTGGGAAAAGGGAACGTTCCCTCGACCCTCCCCCTGTACGAGAACCATGGTCACGCTCTTGCAGATTGTATTGTCCGGGCAGAAAAAGAGCCGGAGAAAGCCTATCCGGACCTGCGCCGGAGCGGGGACCGGCTGATTGTCGAAACATATTCTCCGCCCCGTACGGATGAGAACGGCGGCTATTTCTGGCTCACGGCATCCCCCCTCTACGATTCCGGAGGCAGGGTTGTCGGCGCAATAGAATCTGTCCGTGATATTACCCAGAGAAAGGAGACAGAGAAGAAGCTGAAACGGGCCCACGAGGAGCTGAACGCCACCTATGAGCAACTTGCGGCTACTGAGGAAGAGCTCCGCCAGAACTATGACGAGCTGGCAAAGAACCAGGCCGAATTGCATTCCGCGTACGAGCAGCTGGCCGCGACAGAAGAGGAGCTCCGCCAGAACTATGAGGAACTGGCGAAAAGCCAGAATAATCTTATCCGGAGCGAGGAGCGATACCGGAATATTGTCGAGGACCAGACCGAGTTTATCTGCCGGTTCACTCCGGACGGCAAGCTGACGTTTGTGAACGAGGCCTACTGCCGGTATTTTGGCCTTGACCGGCAGACATGCATTGGTCGCCATCACCCGGTTATTGTCCCCCCGGAAGATGGCCAACGGATCAAAGAAGCGCTGAAAAAGGTCACAAGAGAGAACCCCGTGGTGATCATTGATAACCGGATCATCATGCCATCCGGTGAAATCCGGTGGCAGCGCTGGAGCGATCGCGCTATCTTCGATCCCCATGGCAGGATTATTGAATTCCAGTCCGTGGGCAGGGACATCACCGAGAGCAAACGGGTCAAGCAGGCATTGCATGAATCGAACCGGAAGCTGAACCTGCTCTCGGACATCACGCGTCACGACATCCTGAACCAGCTGACCGTGCTGCTTGGGTCACTCGGGCTTCTTGAACTGGAGATCGCAAATCCCGACCAGCGCCGGCTCATTTCCAAAGCAATCCAGTCCAGCGAGATTATCAGGAGCCAGATCTCTTTCACCCGGCAGTACCAGGATATCGGGGTGCACAAGCCCCGGTGGCAGAACCTTCATGCCGCGGTCACGACGGTATGCATGGATGACGGGTATTGCATTGTCGATATAGATGACTCCCTGCTTTCCTGTGAGGTCTATGCCGATCCCCTGTTACGGACCGTCTTTGCCAACCTCTTCGAGAATGCCGAGATGCACGGGGGGAAAATGACCGGAATCCGGGTCAAGGGCCAGGAGACTGAGGGTGGGTATACCATCGTTGTTGAAGATGATGGCGATGGTATTCCCAACCGTGACAAGCAGCGGATCTTCCAGAAGGGTGTGGGAAAGCACACCGGGCTTGGCCTTTTCCTCGTGCAGGAAGCACTCGGGATCACGGGACTTACCATCCGTGAGGTC
>NZ_PIZH01000198.1 GCF_002835825.1 Methanoregula sp.
TGCCAGCTACTGGACCTCGGTTGAACACACGGCAACCCCGCGTCCCGCCTCGCCGGCCCGGGCAGGTTCGATGGCTGCATTGAGTGCGAGGATGTTGGTCTGGTTGGCAAGGTCAGTGATGAGGTTTACGATTTCACTGATCTTGTCCATCTGGCTCTTGATCTCGCCAATGATCTGGTTGACGTCATTGCTCGAGCGTGTGATGCCCTGCATGCCGTTCTCGGTCTTCCGGGCAAGGTCCATACCGCTCTTGCTGTAGGCGCTCGTGTCCGTGACAATCTGGGCAACCGATTCAGACTTCAGTGCAACTTCCTGGATGGCCCTCGAAAGGTCGTCCATTGCCTGCTGAACCTGGAAGATGCCCTTGCTGGACTTCTCGCTGTTCTCGCTTACCTTGGAAGCATTGACCGCTACCTGGTTTGCGCCGGCCGAGACCTCTTCGATGCTGGCGTTGGCTTCCTCGGCATTGGCGGCAAGGTTGCCAACCTCGCTGTTGATTGCGCCTATCGAAGCCGATATATTCTCGCCGATTTTATTCAGCGAGTCCTTGAAGTGCTTGAAATCCCCGCGGACCTTGATCTTCTCATCAAAGCGGGCAGTGAAATTGCCGTTTGAATACTCCCCGGCAACCCGCATCCCTTCATTGAGCGGGATAACGGCGCATTCGAAGGTCTTGTTGATACCGGCAATAATCTCCCAGTACCCGCCCTTGAACTTGTCGGCATTGCCACGCACGCTGAGTCTTCCTTCAACTGCGGCTCTGGAGAGATTGTTCGATTCGCTGATGAGGCTCCGGAGGGTTTCGGTCATTGTGACAAGGGCCGGTACCATCTCGTCTTTGCTGTCGCGGGGTTTGAGGTCACGGCTCAGGTCGCCGTTTGCGATCATCTGCATCGTGCCGAAGACATACTTCTGGAGATCGCCGGAGAACTTGTCCATCTCGATGGCCATTTCACCGATCTCGTCTTTTCGGTCGATGTTAATCCGTTCTCCGAGATGGCCGAGGTGGATCTCGGTGATGTTCGCCCGGATCCGTGCAATCGGGGGAACGATGCTCTGGGTCAGGAGATGTGCCATGACAAGAGATCCGGCAATCCCGATGATACCCAGGATGAGAATTTCACCGGCGCCGGAAGCCCGGCTTCCGAATGTCAGGAGTACAATGATTGCAAAGACGATGCCTAAGGCAAGAAATGCCCCATAAATCTTTTTCCCGATGGGGATGTTGTCGATATTCTCCATTGATAATTACCTGCTCTGTTGGGTTGGTGAAAGATTGATGTGATTTTTGGATTCGTGCATCACATACGGAAAGGATCAGGGCGTTTTCCCATCACTTCCCCCCATTGACGATGCGGTTAGTCTCTCTTCTCAAGGATACTGAGCGTCTTCCGGATATCGATCCAGATGACGAGCTCGCTTACCTCGTTCTCCTTGTCCTTGATGCGTTTCTTGATGATCCCAAGAATTGCGTCGTCGTCGCCAGCCCCTGCGGTGGATGCCGCATCAACGTCGCCTTTCTCAAAGGTGGAGACGGCAAGGACATCGTCCACAAGGATGCCGGTCTTTACGCCGGTCAGCTTCTCGTCAAGGACGATGAACCGCCCTTCTTCCTGCTTCCTGGTCTCCGTGACCGGAATATGCAGCCGGTCCTTGAGGTCGATGATGGTCGTGATCTCGCCCCGGAGATCGATGATTCCCTTCATGTAGGAAGGAGTGTTGGGGAGCTGGGTGATGGGGGTGTACTCAACAACTTCCCGCACATCGAAGAGATCGATGGCAAAATGCTCCTTTCCAAGAAGGAACTCGAGGACCTGGAAGGTCTTGCCGGCAAGCCGGGCCGAATCGGCCGGTGCCTGCACGGCCGCTCCCGGTCCGGGATCTGCCTGTACTGCCTGAACACTATTCTGGGTCATGGTCAAATCCTCGGATCCTCCCACTTACTTGAAATTGTTGATCTCCGTCTTGACGCTCTCGACAACAACCGTGACATTGCCGATAACCTTGCTGATCTGCTCGATCGCGGCGCTGGATTCTTCGCTTGCCGCTGCGGCATCGGTAGATTCTTTCGCCGTGTTCTCGATGAGGCCGTTGACTTCGTTGACGCTTGCCGTGATCTCCTCAACGGATGCGGCCTGCTCTTCTGAAGCCGATGCAACATCGCTGACATTGTGCGAGATCTTCTCGATGGAGGCGGCGATCTTCGTAAAGGTCTCGATCGTCTCCCTGAGCGCTTCGCTGCCTTCGCGCACGCCATTGTTGGATGACGCGACCGCTTCAACAGCATGGTTGGTCTGGTTCTGGAGGTTCTCGATCATTTCCGCGATACGCTCGGCGGATGCCCGGGACTCGACAGCCAGGGACTTGACTTCCGATGCGACCACGGCAAACCCGCGACCTGCATCGCCTGCACGTGCCGCTTCGATTGCAGCGTTCAGGGCGAGGAGGTTCGTCTGGTTCGCAAGGTCGGTGATTAGGTTGACGATCTCGGAGATCTTGTCCATCTGGCCCTTGATGTCGCCGATGATCTGGTTGACCTCGCCGGACGATTTGGTGATGCCCTGCATACCGCTCTCGGTCCTGCGTGCGAGTTCCATGCCCTCGCGGCTGAAGTCCGAGGTGTCGTGGACGATCTTAGCCGTTCCTTCGGCACGGGTTGCAACGTCCTGGATGGTGCGCGAGAGATCTTCCATGGCCTTCTGCACCTGGATGATGGCCTCAAGCGACTTCTCGACATTCACGCTGACGGCGGTTGCGTTTTTGGCAACCTGTCCGGCGCCTGCGGAGACCTCTTCGACATTGGCATTGGCTTCGGCAGCACCGTTCTGGATCTTGCCCATCTCGCCGTTGATGAAATCGAGCGCATTCTCGATCTTCTTCTGGGCCTGCCGTGCCGCCTCGCGGATTTCAGTTAAGTCCGTGAAGAACTCCATGGCGCCAATGGCCTTGCCGTTCGCATCAAGGATCGGGATGCCCGAGTACGAGATGTCGTACTGCTTGCCCTTGGGCGTTGCCTGCGTTTCGGAACTTGCCATCCTGCCGGCCTGCATGCACTGGCCGGATGCACATTTGCCGGTCCGGCAATCTCCGGTCCTGAAGTGGTCGTAGCACTTCTGGCCGAGGATATCCTTGGGTGTTGTGCCCGCCATTGATGCCGATGCCTTGTTGGCATAGAGGACGGTGAATTCCTTGTCGATAATGAATGCCGGGACCGGTATGGCGTCAAGGTGGCCGACAACGGCATCGATGGTCTTGTTGACTCCCGAGATCATTTCAGCATAGCCGCCCTTGAACCGGCCGGCATTGCCGCGTGAAGTCAGCTTGCCTTCCACTGCGGCGTTGCTGACCGAGGTGATCTCATCGCTGAATGCCTGGATGTTGGTAACGACCCCTTTGAAGGATTCGGAGACCTCGCCGATCTCGTCGCCACCACCACTCAAGCCTGCGTTCTTGTCAATTTCCTGCGCTGCGCCCTTGAAGTCCCCGACCATTACCTTGCGGCCGAGCTCAACGAGGTCGCCCATCCTCCGTGCAATCGAGTTGCCAAACCGGAGGGCAATGAATGCACCGGCGCCGATGCTGATGATCAGGATGATGACGATAGCATTCCGGAGGTCGTCGATGGGCCCGCTGAAGTCAGACGGATCGACCCGTGACGCAACAATCCAGTCAAGGGGTGCGAAGTAGGTGTAATATGCTACGGCTTCTTTTCCATCCCAGATGTAGGTGATGCGTTTGGTTGTTGAGGTCATCGCGTTCTTGTCAGCAATCATCTGTTTGATGAAATCCTCGTTAGCCAGATTCTGGCCGGCCAGCGTCGGGTGGATGAGGAGATTGCCCTTGCTGTCCATGACATAGAGGTACCCGTTTTTGCCAATCGTTGTTCCGAGAATCTCGGATTTCAGCGGACCGTAGACAGAATCCTCGGGAACGCCCACGAACAGGATGCCGATGGTCTCACCTGCGGAGTTCCGTATGGGCTCATATGCTACGACCATCTTCTTGCCGACCACATCGGCCATGCCATAGTAGGTCTGGCCTTTGTTGATGACTGCCTCGTAGACAGCATCGGAGACCTGCGTTCCGACAGCGCGCTTGCCGTCAGCTCCGATGACGTTCGTCGAAACGCGGGTTGCGGTGTTGCCGGTCTTGACGAAGATGGTTGCCTTACTGCCAACATCCGCTTCGATACCATCAACAATCGCGAAATTATTGTTCA
>NZ_PIZH01000199.1 GCF_002835825.1 Methanoregula sp.
TAAAGCCGCCCGCTTTGCCTGCTGTCGTTGGTACCCACGAGAACGCCTTGTTCAGCCGGCGGGCTCCTGAACTGATCGCCACTTCATCGGAGATATGAAATGGTGTTGGATGTTCCCTCTCAAGCTCCTCGATTTGGGACCGTGAGAAAGGAACCGTCTTTTGTATGGGTTTTGTTCCCTGCATGCATACAGATGGTCTTTCTAATAACTTATCCTTTAACATAATTTCTGGCAAGCCTCGAAAACAAACGAGAGAGAAAAAGGATATCGGTATATTCTGGTCGCTGGAGTGTTATCATCCAGGACTGCGGCCCGGGTCAGAGGTGTTCTTCCCCGGTATTCCCCATTGTTTTTCCCTGTCTTGTACGGAGAATCAATCGCCATTGATCCCAACCGGTAAACCGCCAGCCAGGTTGAACTCCCCGATCTCCCATCCCAGGTATTCACGGATGATTACATAGGCCATCTGGGGCGGAATCGCACCCTGCTCCGTTATGATGAGGTCGATATATTCTGCCGGGGTAACATCAAACGCCGGGTTGCGGACCTTCACGTTCGGGAGCGTCCGTGCTATCTCGTCGGCTAAAACTTCCGCGGGGGGCCGTTCCTCGATCTCGATCAGTTCCCCGATAACGGTCCGTGGCGCGAACTTGTAGGTCTCAGCAGCCACGATGACATTTACGCGGGCCTCTGCGGCGGTATGGGCTACCTGCGAGGTCCCGATCTTGTTGACAACAGCGCCATTGACCGTGACCGCATCCGCCCCGATAATGACGAGATCGATATCGTTGATGAATGACCGTACCGCCGAATCAACGATAAAGTTCGTCTTTATGCCGGCATCGTTCAGGGTCCTGATGGTGATATGCCCCTGGTTCCGCGGCCGGACCTCTGTTGCAAAGACCTCGATCTGCTTTCCCTGCTGGTGTGCCTCGATCATGCAGCCAAGGGCGACTTCGGAGTTGCAGTGCGTGAGGATAACATCGCCGTCCCGGATATGTCGTGCGCCGAACCCGGCAATCCGTTTCACGGCATGCTGCGAGGACTGGATGAACTGTTCGGCGCGATGGATGACACCGCTCTTTGCATCATCGGCGGTCTTTGCCGCCCCCAGGCCGGCCATGACATAATGGACCGCGTTCGGGAGAGAGACTGCTGTCGGGCGGGTCGAGACGAGCAGGGCAGCTGCTTTCTCCATATCCTGCCGGAAGGCAGCATTGTTCGGGGCCTGTAAGGAGAGGGCATGGTCGCGTAAGGCTTCTGCTGCCGCGCGGGCGATCCTGCGGGCACCCCGGATCTCCATGCTCTTTATCTTCTCAGCGGTTTCAGGTACGGTCATCAGCTTCACTGATCCGATCTATCAGGGAACTACAAAGAGTTATTGCCAGGTGCCACCATGTCTGTCGCCGTTGTCTTTGACAGTGCCGGAACGCTCCTTTCCACCTACCGCGTTGCAAAGGATATCTGCAACAGGAAGCTGCTCCCGGGGATCGAGACCACCACCCTGACATTCAGTTCCCCCGACCGTGTGCTCATCGTCCTTCCCGTCCATTCCAAGGACCTGATGACCGTTCCTCCGGATACCCTCCTGTCCCGGTACCTTATCGACCGGAAGATTGGCTTTGGCGTGAGCTGCACGCGGAAGATCCTCACGGCCGAGGACATCGGCGATGTCCTGTATGGAGACCACCGGGCCCTTGCAGGCGATCTCCAGGAGTGTATCCGGAATGTCTGGTCTGTCTGCAAAGAGGAGGAGATGGTCACCCTCAACAGCGGGGCGATCATCAACATGGCGCACAAGGCCATCGAGTTCACGATCACGGCCGGCGGCTGGCCGTTCGATGGTGCTAAGGAGACGATCACGGCGCTGCACAGGATGGGCGTTCCCACCTTCATTGCATCCGGTGACCGGGTCACCAAGCTCGAGAAGATGGCCGACCACTTCGGCATTCCCCGCGACCGGGTATACGGGGTTGCGACACCCTCAGTCAAGGCACAGATCGTCCATGATCTCCGGCAGGAGTACGACAAGGTTCTGATGGTCGGAGACGGCATCAACGACCTCTTTGCCCTGAGGAATGCCGACATCGCGATCCTGACGGTTGAACAACCGGGCGACCGGCCCGAGGAACTCTTCAAGGAAGCAGATTTCGTGGTGAACAATGTTGGCGAGGTCAGGGCAATCGTGGAGGAGCTGCTCGCGCACGGGAACATTTGCGATCGTGACGCCAGCGGTGTATCATATAAAAGGTAATATGCGACCTGTGCTACATTAGATACAAGGGTACTATGAAGGCTCCATTGATCACGGTTGAGAACCTCTGCATGGATTTTGATGGCGAGAAGGTTCTCAAGAATATCTCTTTTGAGATTGGCGAGGGGGAGATCCTCGGGATTATCGGCAGGAGCGGTGCCGGTAAGACGGTCCTGATGCACCTCATCCGCGGGGTTGAGCAGCCGCCAACCAGCGGAAAGATCATCTACCACATGGCGGCCTGCCCGTCATGCGATTATATGGATGTCGGGAGTTCTGCCGGAAAGGCATGTCCCCACTGCGGGGCAAAACTCGCTGCCCTGGATGTGAATCTCTGGGACGATAAAAACGAGGAGCTCAAGCGACGCGTCATGAAGCGGACCGCGATCATGTTCCAGCGTACCTTTGCCCTGTACGGGGATGACCGGGTCATCGAGAATGTCCTTCACGCCCTCGACGATATCGGCTTCCCGCCCGAGAAGGCCATCAACCGGGCGGCGGACTTAATCGACCAGGTCAAGCTCTCCCACCGTATGATGCATATCGCCCGCGACCTGTCGGGTGGCGAGAAGCAGCGGGTCGTGCTCGCCCGGCAGCTGGCCAAGGAGCCGGTCATGCTGTTTGCCGACGAACCCACCGGTACACTGGATCCCGGCACGGCAAAGATCGTCCACGCTATGCTCGCGGAAGCAGCGAAGGCCAACAACATGGGTATGGTTGTCACCTCCCACTTCTCGCAGACCATCGAAGATACCGTTCACCGCACTATCCTCCTTGTTGATGGAAAAATCACGAAAATCGGGACTCCGAAAGAAGTCATCGCCGAGTTCATGAAAGGCTACGATGATACCGAAACATTCGAGGAGACCGAGCTTGGGGAGAACATCGTTATTGCCCGGGACCTCATCAAACGGTATATTTCCGTGGACCGTGGTGTGGTCAAGGCCGTGAACGGGGTCACGTTCGAGGTGGCAGCAAAGGAGATCTTCGGGATCATCGGCAAGAGCGGGGCAGGGAAGACCACGCTCTCGGGAATCATGGCGGGGTTGATCGAACCCACGAGCGGCGAGATCAATGTCCGCATCGGGGACGAGTGGATCGACATGACCAAGCCCGGTATCGACCAGCGGGGACGGGCAACGGGGTATATCGGACTCCTCCACCAGGAGTACGACCTCTTCCCCCACCGGACCGTGCTCGACAACCTGACCGATGCCATCGGCCTTGAGTTTCCCAAGGAACTGGCGATGAGAAAGGCACTCGTTACCCTGAAGATGGCCGGATTCACCGAGGAGAAGAGCAAGGAGATCCTGGACAGGATGCCTGCCCAGCTCTCCGATGGTGAACGCCACCGCGTTGCCCTTGCCCAGGTTCTTATCCGCGAGCCCCGGATCGTCATTCTTGACGAGCCCACGGGCACCATGGATCCCATCACAAAGGTCGACGTCAAGCACTCCATCATGCACTCCCGCGAGGAGATGGACGAGACCTTCATCGTGGTTTCGCACGATATGGACTTTGTCCGGGATATCTGCGACCGCCTTGCCCTGATGCGGGGCGGCAAGATCGTCCAGATCGGTAAGACCGCTGAAGTCCTTGCAATCCTTACCGAGGAAGAGAAGAAGGTCATGGGCCAGCCTCAGGCATGAGGTGATGCATGATCACCATCCATCTTGACGGGAAGAAGATGGATCTGGCAAAGGGGAGCACCCTGAAGGCCATCCTTTCCGATCACCCCCGGGACTGCGCAGTGGGCATCATCCGCCCGGCAACGCAGGAGCAGAGAAAGACCGCGAACCTTGCCATCAGCACGACAGCCGGTGAGATAACCGTCGAGCTGGGCGGGACAGAAAACAGGTTTTTGGAATCACCGGAGATCCTCATAAAACTCGCGCTCCATTGGGGAGACCGCTACGCTGCTGCATTCGGGCCGTTTCCCTCGTCCATTC
>NZ_PIZH01000200.1 GCF_002835825.1 Methanoregula sp.
CTCCTCCGGGTCAGCGTACCGGTTCCTGAGTTCGATCATTGCCCCGAAACTCCGGATGGATGCAAGTGCTGCTGCAGCACTGAGGCGGATTTCCGGTTGTTCCTCTTTATCCCTGAGACGGTTGATGAGCACGTCCACCGAACGGCCGCTCCGGATACATTTCAACCCTTCGATTGCACAACGCCGGATATCCGGGTTCCGATCCTGGCAGAATCCATTCAATGACCGGACTGCACGAGGATCCCGGCTGTCCCCCAGGGCTGCTATCGCCCATATCCGGTTTTTCAGACTGCTGCTGTTCTCCGCTTTATCAATGAGTCGGTAAATCCCGTCTGTTTTTGGCAGATTGTTCTCCCATTCATCTGCCATCCTGTCTGTTATCATTCCCATGTTGCACACCATAACCTGTGTAGTCAGAATCCGGTGCCGGCCCTGTTATGTGCCACAACAGGGCAAAGTAATCCAATCATCTCGTAAAGAAAAGCTGCCGCTTAGTCAGTGCGACATGTACCCGCCGGGAATAGGTTTCGTCTTTGTTGGCGCAGTGATACATTACCAGATGTTCTTCACGCGATTATAAATAATTAATCATGATAGATTTGTTTTATCACTTACAAGGTAACAACAACGGGCAGGAAAAATCATTCAATGCGGGTAAGCCTGCCGTCATGAATATTGAAGTACAGGCCGTGAAAGAAAATCCGGCGTTCCCTGCAGACTTTTTTTACAAGAGGGTGTGCTTTCAGATGTTCAAGCTGGAGCCGCACGTTTTCCTTTTCGATACGTTGATACCGATCATGTATCTCTTCCGGGGTCACAGGTTTTTTCATCTGTGAATCGACACGGTGTTTTGCCTCCCGGGCGTTGTTCAGCCAGACGGGAATATAATAATAATCAGAATCTTCGATATCCAGTGCTTTTATTGCACCACAATCTGAATGCCCGCAGATTACAATATGCTCGACCTTCAGATTCATCAGGGCATATTCAAGGACGGTGGTGAAATTCCAGTCCTGCAAAGGGACGGCATTACCGATATTTCTCTGGATAAACAGCTCGCCGGGAGCTGAGCCGGTGATTCGTTCAGGATTGACCCGCGAATCGGAACAGCCGATCCATAATATTTTTGGCTGTTGACCTGATACGATACCTTTCCAGTATGTTATGTTAGGGACAAAGTCAGTCTGACGAAATTCTTCATTTCCCCTGAACATTTTCCCGAGAGGATCTTTTCCATCATCGCTCATTTTTCTCACCCCATCTTCCCGATGGTTATACAATACATCACACGTATCCTGTGATCATCCGTGCCAGGGGTGGTTGGCATCGATCTTTGAATCAGGTCCTGCGAGAGGCAATGACGATTGATGACAAAACCCCGGTAAAAATTAATAGGATTGTGTTCCCGTAAAAAACCAGCGCAGTCATCAGTTCCCGGGTATATGGTCATCCTTATGATGACACGATTTTGTATTGTAGTCCACTATTGTCCCGAAGTTGCATCATCCGGATATCCCGTTGGGAAAAAGGAGAGATCGCAGATTTGTTCACGGTTCCGCTGATTCCTGCTCCGGAACCTTTGGCTGTCCGAATATGCCGGTTTCACACCCCATATCCCTGTGCTCTTTCTTTGGTCCGATAACGTGCCGGTAAGTCAGCTGGTGGCGGTACTTCCACTGGCTGGCTTTGCTCACTGGTCGGGATAACGCAAACGGGTGAACCGGCTTCTGGTCATCGAATAGCACCGGAATGTGCAGCGTCTCACGGCTGATTCCCGCATCCTGTTCCCACCTGCCATGCGGCAGAATCCTTTCGCGGAACCGCACCTGTTATCGTTCGGTAAAGCCAGTGTGGGAAGGGTTACGCAGATTTTTCACTTGTGGTAACAAGGACCGGCCGGTGCGCCCGCCGCACCACAGCGTTCGTTGTGCTGCCGATGAAGAGCGCACGGAGTTCCCGCAGCCAGCCCTCCCCCTTCGGGCTCATCAGGATGAGCGTTGCAGAAAGCCGGTCGGCGGTTGCCGTGATCTCGTCGGGAGGATAGCCGATGCGGATCACCGGTTCCGCGTTCAGTCCTTTGATGGCCAGATCTTTTACCATTTGTTCCAGTTTCTCCTGTGCATCCCCGACAGCTGCCTGGATCTCCTCTTCGGACTCTCCCTTGTCAACTACGTGAAGGAGGGTGACTCTCCCGGGTGCCGGAATACGGGCAAGGCAGGCGAGCGCATCGCGTGACGGCTCCGAGAAGTCGAGTGGCACGAGAATGCGGGAGAACAGGTCCGGCCGACAGCCCACAGAACAGGACTCCGGCGGAAATCGCATGAGGAGGACCGGTGTCTTTGCATGACGGATGACGTTTGCCGACACGCTTCCAAGGAGAATGGTCTCTATCGTGTTCCTTCCGCGGGCACCCATGACGATGAGATCTGCTTTCTCCGTCTCTGCCTTCTCAAGGATGGTGAGCGGAATATCCCCCCGGGTAATGGTATTCACGAGGGTCTCGATTTCAGCGTCCGCTACGAGCCCGGCCTGTGCCAGCATTCTTTGTTTCTCCCTGATCAGGATCTTCGCGTTCTCGATCTTCGGGTCATGATCCCCTCCCCGCAGCGACGGCCGGGTGGCATCGACCACGTGGAGGAGGAAGACCTTTTTTACCCCCGGAATGTCCCTGACGTACTCCAGGACCTTCTCTGAGTCACTGGAGAAATCCGTTGGCAGCAGAACCTTCTCAAACATGTTTCCTGCTCCTGTTTGATAGATGGTTGTCCGGTTATTTAAGGCAATGTCAGAAGGCAGGATGATGCCCCGAAGTACGTTCCGCGAACCCTGTCGGGAAACCTGGCGCCGCGGGCCGGAATCTTCAGGATCCGCCAGAGAACAGCGGGATGCAGATCATGAGGACACCGATGCTGATCAGGTTCATCCAGAAGCCGGCCCGGACCATCTGCGGCATGGTTACATATCCCGACCCGTACACAACCGCGTTGGGCGGGGTACCGACCGGCAGCATGAAGGCAAGCGATGATGCGAGGGCTGCTGCTGCCATCAGGAGGAAGGGTTGCGTGCCCGATGCCACGGCAAGGGCAGCGACAACCGGCATGAAGATCGTGGCCGTCGCAGTGTTGGAGGTGACCTCGGTCAGGAAGAGGATCAGGACAATCACACAGAAAAGCAGGACCAGCGGGTCGACACCGGAGAGCAGGTTCAGCCGGCCGGCAATCCATGCCTCAAGGCCGGTGTCCATGAATCCCTTTGCAAGGGCGAACCCGCAGCCAAAGAGGAGGACGATACTCCACGGGAGGCGGGTGGCATCCTCCCAGGTAAGGATACGCCCGCCGCTGCCGGAGGGGATAATGAAGAGGAGCACCGCCCCGAAGACAGCGATGCCGGCATCCGTAACCATCGGGAAGAGCGGGGCCCAGAATCCCCGCGTTATCCAGAGCAGCACGGTCAGGAAAAAGACTCCCAGTACCCGGCGTTCTTCCGTGGAAAGCGGGCCGATCTCCCGTATCTGGTCGTCAATCCCGGCCGTTTCCCCGCCCCTGATGCGGGGAAAGGCGAAAAACACGAGGTAGATCCAGGAGAGAATCAGCAGGATACCGGCAATCGGTGCAGCAAAGGCTGACCACCCGATGAAAGATATCCCGGAACCGGTGAGGGTGCTGTACATCCCTGCCATGATCAGGTTCGGGGGAGACCCGATGAGGGTTGCAATCCCCCCTATGGATGCCCCGTACGCAACCGCAAGCATCAGCGCGGCCCTGAATTCCCCATCCTGTTCATTGCCGGAGAAACGGGTAGTCACGGCAGCAGCCACGGGCAGCATCATGAGTGCGGTCGCGGAGTTGCTGATCCACGCGGACATGAACGCGGTGGCCAGAAGGAACCCGCCAACGATCCTGCGCGGGCTGGTGCCGATCAGGCTGACGATGCGAAGGGCGATCCGGACGTGGAGCTTCCATTTCTCCATCGCAATCGCGATCAGAAACCCACCGATGAACAAAAAGACTATCGGGTTGCCGTATTCTGCGGTGACCGTTGTCGTCCCCATGGCACCACAGAGCGGGAAGATAATAATCGGGAGGAGGGAGGCCGCAGCGATCGGTACCGCCTCGGTTACCCACCAGACAACGATCCAGAGCGTGCCACCGGCAACCACCCGGGCTTCCCAGGGCAAAAAACCGGAACCCACGATC
>NZ_PIZH01000201.1 GCF_002835825.1 Methanoregula sp.
TACCTGCTGATTTGCGCTTCCACAGTCCGGGGCCCAACCCGCAAGGCAAGCACGGAACGGACCGGAACTCAGAAGGTCCGTTACCGCAAGGGGACGGCGATAATCCGGATCGCGCGATGAGGTCCGCTGTTTAAACGTGTCAACGGAATAGGTGACGACCGTGAGGCCTGCATCGATGACCCGCTCTGCCACATCTGCGAGCGGCCCGGCCTGGGCAAACGGCTCCCCGCCGGAGAAGGTCACGCCATCGATACCGTCCGCTGCAAGAATGCGGGTGGCAAGTTCTTCAGCAGGAACAATATGCGCAGGAGAAAAGGGCCAGGACGCCTGGTTAAAGCAGCCTTTGCACCGGATTGGGCAACCCTGGACCCACACAACGGCCCGGGTGCCGGGACCGTTTACGGTCGAATGCAGGAGATACCCTGAGAGGTTGAGCCTGCTCCTGCGTCGGCATCCGGGGTCGTTGTATTCGTGCACCATTTTTTTCGCCGCTAACTTTCTGGCTTTGAAAAAATTTCCGGTGTGGGGACCAGTGTATCCTATAGTATTACCCATGATTTCCCGGAATGGTGTTCATCCGCGGGGACGTGCAAATAAGCATACTTATGAGATACGATTGGACTATACAGGTTCGATTTTCCCCCTTTTATAGGCAACGATTCGGACTTTTGTAATGCATAAGGATTTCGCTGAGGCATTGCACTAGTGTTTCCGGTCACTGGCATCGCGCGTCAGGCGCCCTTAATACCATCCGGGAGAAATAGATCCGGCAGTGAAAGCGACATTCGATGGATCCACCATCCGAACCGGGCGGGAAGGCCGTCCTCTCTACGAGCAGAGCGGGTACGGCAGGCCGGAGGGAGACGGTCTCCGGCTCTCCCCGCAGGAGGCCCTGTATCTTCTCCATCGCCAGAAGATCGAAGTGCCCGGGTACTCGTTTGACACACTCTTTGCCGAGTTTTCCGATCAGCCCACAGTCATGCGGAGTTTTCTCGTGTACCGCGACCTGCGGGAACGGGGTTACGTGGTCCAGACCGGGCCGCATGACTTCCGGGTCTTCCGGCGGGGGGAGAAGCCCGGTAAAGGAGAGTCGCTCTATCTTGTCCGCGTCCTCTCCGAACGCGATCCAATCCTGTTCGAACGCCTGATCGAGGAAGTGATAGCCTCGCGCAATATGCGCAAACAGTACATCCTTGCAGTCGTTGACGACGAACAGGAACTGACCTATTACGAGATCAAGCTCCAGAAGCTGGCAGATGCTTCCTGCACGCCGCCGGATCTCACTCCTGTGGACGCAATGCTGACCGGCAAATCGGCCATGGTCCGGACAACAGCAGATTCCAGCCTCGAAAAGGCCGGGTTTGGCAAGAGGCTTGACCCGGAACGGCTCATGCTCGCTCCCGTGGAACTCCTCTACCTCATGGACCGGGGAACAATCCGGCTCATTCGGGGGGATGCGGGGATGAGTTTTGCCGAGTACCTTGCCCTTGCAAGCGAGAGCGACAGCGAGCTTACCCTAAAACATACTGTCTATACAGAACTACGCCGCCACGGGTTCACGCCCCGGACGGGATACAAATTCGGGCACCACTTCCGCGTTTACTGCGGGACCTCCGTCCACTCGGACCTGCTGGTGCACGCTGTCGAGAAAGAGGCGGCCATTCCCATGAGTGTCATTTCCCGTTCCGTGCGGATGGCGCACAGTGTCAAAAAGAAGATGTTGTTTGGCGCTGTACATTCTTCAGGAATCCAGTTCGTCGAATTCGCACGGATCAAGCTGTGAGCTTTTATCATGCAGGAACCGCAGATCAACCCCTGGTCAAGCACCCCGTCCCTTGACATCGAAAAGACCTTCACCGAGTTTGGTATCGATCCAATCGCACCGGTTCTGCCGGAGCTTCCGGAAATCCCCTATTTCATGCGTCGGGGGATCGTGGTTGGTCACCGGGATTACCTCCCCATTGCAAAGGCTATCCGGAACAAATCGCCGTTTCATATCCTGACCGGGTTCATGCCGAGCGGCCACCCGCATCTCGGCCACCTGATGGTGATGAAGGAAGTGGTCTGGCACGTTCAGCAGGGGGGCAGCGGGTATATTACGATCGCCGACCGCGAGGCACACGCGGTCCGCGGCCTCACCTGGGAGAAATGCGATGAGTACGGGAAAGAGTACCTCGCCTGCCTGTATGCACTCGGCTTTGACGGGCAGACCTATTTCCAGAGCAGGAATAACCGGCTCAAGGACCTTGCCTTTGAAGCGGCAACCAAGGTCAACTTCTCGGAACTCTCGGCAATCTACGGTTTTGGGCCCGACACGGACCTTGCCCACGCGGACAGCGTGATCACGCAGGTCGCCGACATCCTCTACCCGCAGATCGACCGCGAGCCTGCACCCACGGTGGTCCCGGTTGGTGTAGACCAGGACCCGCACATCCGCCTCACCCGCGGCATCGCCCACAAGATGCGGATGTTCACCGTGGAAGAACGTGATGGATATATCAGCGTCAGGTCGAAGAATGCACCCGAAACGGCCATGGAGGCGGTCAAAAAGGCATTCCCGCACGCCAAGAAGTACGAAGGGCATGTTGACATCAAGGGAGCGCAGTGCACCGATGTCAAGGCAAAGGTCCGGGAGATCGAGCGGGCTTGCGGGGGTTTTGCCTTCTTCACGCCCTCATCGACATACCATATCTTCATGCCGGGTCTTACAGGAGGGAAGATGTCGAGCAGCGTTCCCGAGAGTTTCATCTCCTTCCATGAACCCGAAGCAATGGTGCGAAAGAAAGTGATGAGCGCGATCACCGGGGGAAGGATGACATTAGAGGAGCAGAAACGGCTGGGCGGCGAGCCTGACAAGTGCTCGCTCTATCTCCTCAACCTCTTCCACATGGTGACAGACGATGCGGAACTTGCGGAAATCCGGAGGAAGTGCACGGCCGGGGAGATAACGTGCGGTCAGTGCAAGAAGGAGACGGCTGAACGGGTTGTTGTGTTCTTAAACGACTTCCGGGAGAAGATGGACGCAGCAAAGGACAGGATCAGGATATAAGATGGCGGAACTGACGCAGAACGAGAAACGGTTGCTTGCAACCCTTGAAACGGAAAAGAGAGCAGATGCAGGGCACCTTGCCGCGGTCATGGACGCTACTCCCGAAGCGGTTGTCCAGTGGGCCCATCTTGCACAGGACAAGGGTTTTGCCACTGTGGAACGGATTGTGTCCACGGAGTTCACGTTTTCCGAGGAAGGAAAAGACTATGCCGCAAATGGTCTGCCTGAAACACAACTCCTCCGCCATATCCTGCCGGGCACTAGTTTGGAGGACCTCAAGAAACAGCCATCGTTCCGGATCGGTTTTGGGCAGCTCCGGAAGAAAGGGCTGATCAAAGTCGAGGGGACTGCAGTCACAAAAACTCCCGGTGCCTCTACCGAAACCGATGAAGCCGCTCTGAAGAAGCCGTCACTTACCGACCCGAAGACACAGGAACTCATCAAACGCGGGATCCTCCAGCTGTCCGAGACCGTGAAGTATGTCATTGCGGCAACCCCGGAGGGACTTGCGCTGGCAAAAAAAGGTCTCGACCTCCGCGAAGAGACCGGCACCCTGACCCGCGAACAGATCATCTCCGGCTCCTGGAAGAATGCAAACCTCCGCCGCTACGATGTAACCAAGCTGCCGAAGAAAGCGTATCCCGGCAAGATCCACCCCTACCAGCGGATCATCGGTGAGATGCGGGAGATTCTCCTTGAGATGGGGTTCACCGAGCTCTACGGTGAGATCGTCCAGCAGTCCTTCTGGAACTTCGATGCCCTCTTCCAGCCGCAGGACCACCCGGCCCGCGAGATGCAGGATACCTTTTACCTGAATGAGACGCTGCCCCTCCCGAAAGGGTACGAGAACGTCAAAGCAATGCATATCTCGGGAGGCGAGACATCGTCGACCGGCTGGGGCGGTGTGTGGAAGGAGGAGAAGGCGGAACAATGCGTGCTCCGGACGCATACGACGAGCCTCTCCATCCAGCACCTTGCACAGCACACCAGACCCCCGGTCAAGGCTTTTGCCGTTGGCAGGGTGTACCGGCGCGAGACGATCGACACCACGCACCTGGCAGAATTCGAGCAGCTCCAATGGATCGTGATGGCTAAGAAAGTACCGTTTTCAAACCTTCTTGGGATCTTTCGCGACTTGAAA
>NZ_PIZH01000202.1 GCF_002835825.1 Methanoregula sp.
GGAGTCATTGCTGTCGCTTCTGTACAGTCATTGACACCGCCACTGCATAAAAAAACCGGTTGTGCCGCTGATCCACCGGGTCTTCCGGCCGGGACAATACCCCCTGTTACCTGACTTCTGAAGTCTTAAGGAGCCGTGCACCCTTCTCTGTCAGCATATACAGTAGAGGAGGTGCGGCAGTATCCCGCCGCGGACACGTTGAGCAGCAGCCCCCGCAGGTACACCCCCCCTCTAATGGGACATTCTCCCTGCGGGCAACATACCCCTGCCGCTCCATCAGGGCGAGCCGCTCTTCGAGATGCTGGCGGTTTATCCCGAGCCGGGCGGCACATTCCGCCACAGTCTGGTTCCCGTCGCGGATGAGCCGGGCAATGGACCGGAGCGTTCCTGACATGGTCACGCTCCCGTCAGGTTCCCGATAAATTCCCTGCCCCATGCATACAGCCCGGCTGCCGGGAACAGGGCCAGCCAGACCATCGGTCCCAGGACCCGGGCCGGGTCCCAGGGTTCGCCATCGCCGAACAGGACGAGGTCGGCCCCAACCGCCAGGAGGGAGAACAGGGCAACGATGCCGAAGATGAGGGCGAGCCCCAGCGCAACGTAAAGGAACGCCTGCCCGCCGGCCGTGTCCGCTCCAAGCCTCCGGCACGCAAAGAGGAAGACCGTCCCCACAACGCAGAGCACGAACCCGGCGGCAGGGTCAGCAGATATCATAAACTGCCCGGCCGGTTCCGCGAGGACCGGGACCAGGGCAGAGAGGATCATGGTGAGGCCGAAGAGCCAGTACAGGATGCCGAAGACTGCGGCGAATGCGGTTTTGAGAGTTGGTGTCATTTCAGATCCCTCCTGCAAAGAACGGGGCGGCATGAACGATGACGAGCGCGAGGATATACGCAACAGTAATGCCATATCCGACCGAGAAGAGGGCCCACTTCCAGGAGCCGGTCTCCTTTCTGATGACCGCGAGAGCGGCAACGCAGGGCATATAGAGGAGCACGAAGACCATCAGCGCAAAGGCCGTGACCGGCCCGAAGGACGGGTCGGCCAGGAGCGCCGCAGAGAGGGTCCCCTCGTCCTCACCGGTGCCGTACAGGGCGCCCAGCGACCCGACGACAATTTCCTTGGCGATGAACCCGAAGAGGAGCGCAACGGCAATCTTCCAGTCAAACCCGAGCGGGGCAAAGAGCGGCTGGAGCAGGTGCCCGAGCATGCCGGCATAGCTGTCGGCGCTGCCGTACTCCACCCCGTACGGGAACGTGGCAAGGAACCAGACGATCAGCGCACCGGCGAGGATGATCCCACCGGCTTTCCGGATATACATATACCCGCGGTCCCACATGTGGCGCACCGACGTAAGGAATGTCGGCAGCCGGTAGGGGGGCATCTCCATGAGGAACGGCGCCGGCTTCCCGGGGAGGATGGTCTTCCGGAAGAGCCAGGCCGAGGCAATAGCAACGATGATGCCGATGACATAGAGGACAAAGACAACATTGCCGGCGTTTGCCGGGAAGAATGCCCCGGCAAGGAGGACGAAGACCGGCAGCCGGGCGCCGCAGGACATGAACGGGTTGATCAGGATAGTGATGAGCCGATCGTTCTTGTCCTCGATTGTCCGGGTCGCCATGATGGCGGGCACGTTGCACCCGAATCCGATCAGCATCGGGATGAACGATTTGCCCGGAAGCCCGATGGCATACATCAGCCGGTCCATGACGAACGCGGCCCGGGCAAGATACCCGCTGTCCTCAAGGAGCGAGAGAAGGAAGAGGAGGATGAAGATGTTGGGCAGAAAGATGATGACTGACCCGACACCCCCGATGATACCGTTGCCGAGGAGGGACATGAGCCACGACGGTTCCGCGCCGCTCTCCGCAAGTGCTGTCGCGCTGTACGCGAAGAGTTCGTCGATGGCGGTCATGAACGGTGTTGCGACGGCAAAGGTGAGCTGGAACGCCCCCCACATCAGGGCAAGGAAGATCGGGATGCCGAGATACCGGTTCGTGATGACCTGGTCGATGATGTCCGAGGAGTTCATCTCTTTGACGCAGGTTGTGCAGACCTGCGGCAGGAGCGCGGCAATCACCTCGTACCGCCGGTCCGCCATTGCGGCCTCGATCTGGTCGGGGTCGCACTGCTCCAGCAGGGCGAGGACTTTTAATTCCGCAGGACTTCCCCTTAGTTTCTCCTTTGCATTCCCGTCTCCTTCCAGGAGCCGGATGGCGAGCCAGCGCGGCGGGTAGCGTGCGGCAAGGGCCGGGTCGCTGCTGATGACAGTGCCGATTCCGGAGATCGAGCGTTCGATGGCATCGCCGTACCCGATGGCGTGCTCGTGGTGGGGCGAGGTCTCGGCTTCGAAAACGGCAGTCCTGAGGAGCTCGTTGAGGCCTTCGCCTTTGCTCCCTACGGTCCTTACGACCGGGATCTCGAAGAACTTCTTGAACGAGGACCGGTTTATTATCGTCCCGGTCTTCCCCGCCATATCCGACATGTTCAGGGCCATGACGAGCGGGACACCGAGTTCCATGAGCTGGGTGGTGAGGTACAGGTTCCGCTCGAAGTTGGTGGCATCCACGACATGGACAACGACATCGGGCTTCTCGTCGATGATGTAGTCGCGGGCTACGACTTCGTCAACCGAGTATGCCGTGAGGCTGTAAGTCCCGGGAAGGTCGACGATCTCGATCTCGTGGTCACCTATCCGGGCATACCCGCTCTTCTTCTCGACCGTTACGCCGGGCCAGTTGCCCACGTGCTGCCGGGACCCTGTCAGCGCATTGAATATGGTGCTCTTGCCTACGTTCGGGTTGCCGGCAAGGGCGATCCGGATCTTTTTCATGCCGGCTCCCCTGCGTCAACGCTGGCCGGTATTTCCCGGCTGTGCACCGGTGCGACAAAAATCTTCATGGCCATGCCCTTCGAGAGGGCGTACCGCGTCCCGGCAACCGAGACGATCAGCGGACCGCGGTCCGAACAGACCACGGTAAGGCGGCTTTTTGGGTGGATACCCATGGCAGAGAGCCGCTGGATCATGCCGCAGCCTCCCCGGATATCGGCAACTGTTGCTTCCGTGCCGGGAGAGAGGAACGAGAGGGGGATGTTCTCTTCCATCATGCACCTTCCGGGGTTACGGAAATGAGACGGGCGTCTTCTTTCCGGAGCGAGATGGCGCAGCCCTTTACCCGGTATTCGACCGGGTCACCGAGGGGTGCGGTCCGGACCGCTTCCACGACCGCGCCCGGGACAAACCCGAAGGCAAGCAGCCGCGGCCGGATCGGCCCCCGGGCCGGTACCATGACAACGCGACAGGTTCCCGGTGGTGCAATCCGGTCGAGCGTTGTAACACCCTCGTCCGCGGCCGGACCTTCCGGTTTTTTCATTGAAACTTCCATGCAGGATTATCAGGTGTTCGGTCGGGATAACGGGTGGCCGAACGATGTTCGGATTCCTGCCCGCAGACAAAAACAAGTTCGGAATTATTGCGAAAACCTAATTTCCTGCGCGCAACAGACAATTTCGGGCATCCTAAATATTATATGCCCGGGCCACCCATAGTGATCATGCATTCGCTCAGCAGGAAAGCAGAGGACTACCTGGAAGCCATCCTCAATGCATCCTCGGAGAAGGGTTATGCCCGCACCAGGGATATTGCCCGCGAGCTCTGCATCCAGCCGCCTACGGTCGTGGAGATGGTCCAGAAGCTTGACCGGATGGGAATGATCACGTACCGGAAGTACGATGGCGTCACGCTCACACCCGAAGGGAGGAAGATAGCAGAGGTCATAAGGGACCGGCACGAGACACTCCGGACATTCCTTGAGATCGTGCAGGTCCCCCATGCCATCGCAGAAAAGGACGCCTGCATGATGGAGCACGAACTTCACCCGGAGACTATCGAACAACTCCGCAGGTTCATTGCATTCTGCACGGATAATTCGCAGGCAGCATCGGCGATCCGCCATTTTCAGACCCTGGTGAAGACGGGCACGGGAACTGCCCGGATCCCTGCGCAGTAAGCAAACCTCTTTTCATCAGCAGCCAGACCAGACCATCTCCAGTCGCTTTCCTGGCGGCCCGTGGTATCGGAACTCTGGCAGAATTACACAAAAAAAGACCTTGTCGAAAGGTGTGCGGACTCCCGGTGTGTGGTCCGGTGTGCACAGAGTGAGATGAGTGCGTGACAGTG
>NZ_PIZH01000003.1 GCF_002835825.1 Methanoregula sp.
GTCTGAATTCAGGTTTTTTTTTAAATTTTTCAAAGAAATTCAACTGAAAAAAATTTCAAACGCGATCATGAGGTGTTAGTTATTGAGGCTACAATCGGATAATTATCCTACAAAATATATGTACATGCTACAAAATATTTGGTTCTCCGGCGTTATTGCCCGGCAATTGCCATCAGGGGTTGCTTGAAAAAATTCGAGCATGGTATGATAGGGTGATTGAAAATTTTTCCGGAAATTTTTCCGGATGTCGATTGCGATGGTAAGAATGGTGGAACGTTTCATTCAAATCGTTAGCAGGTAGAGTATGCTGCCAGAATTCATGGAGGAATAATTGGGGAAGTACTAATGCTGGAGGTGAGTGCCCCGCATACCCCCCACCACATTGTGACGAAACGCGATCAGACTTCTCATCCGCGTTTTTTTGAGGATGGGGAGTACCCCTACCGTACCACCACGCTCGCTTTTGCATCAAACGGGTTCTTCCGCATCGCGAGGCTGAAGAGGTACGGGTAATGAGTCTTCAGGTACTCCATGTACTTCAGCCACTCGGGCACGAGCCGGGAATAGACCCGCTCCATATCTCCCTCAAGGTGTGCGATGTCTGAATGGGGGAGGTTTGAGAGATCTTCCCGTGCATTCAGTTCCTCGGTCAGGTGGGTCACGGCAAGGATCAGTTCGGTAAAAGTCTCGTGCTCGAATACCGTGGGGTTCTCGATGATGCGGAGGAGGAAGTCCTCGTTACCGTTAAGGAATGAGCGCAGCGATTCCCGGTCAACACCGGCTGGGTCCACTCTGCAGTTCCACCCGTCAAGGGATGCCCGGGCCTCGCGGAAGCGATCGGCGGTCCAGTCAGCTGGACTGATCTCCAGCTCTTTCTGCAGGGGGGTGGTGCAGGGATCGGCTTTTGAGAGCCGGGAGAGGAGCGGGGTGCCTACACGGGAGAAGAATATCCCAATAACCATGTTCAGTTTTTCCATGCGCTGCTGCTTCTCGCGCGACTCCAGCAGCTGGTCGATGATCAGGGTAACACAAAGCACCTCGACCGGGATGAAGACAAGGTCGCCGACAAAGAAGATTCCAAGGTGGTGCAGGTCATGGAAAACAAGGTAGTGGATGGTCATCAGGAGCAGTGTTACGGTGACAAGCCCAAGCGCCACGAGCACTTTCCAGCGGGTTTCTTCCTTCATACCGGAGATATCATGCAGGATAGGGGATAAAAACACTGGTCATGTCAGTGTCCTGCCAGCAATTACTGGCACGGAACAGGGCAGCCGGACCACACCGTGAATGGTAGTTGCGACAAACGGTGCTTAAGAAAAGAGGATACTATTAGCCACGGGTACCTCCACCCGTTGGCTCCTGTACCTGGAACGATTCTCCCCGCAGAAACTCCTTGAGATTCGTCCAGAGCTCACCAATCGCAGTGGTGACAGTATCAATCACACCCTCGACCTCGCCCATCATTCCCTCTGACCGCACGGGTTCCGGACAGTAGGGGGTCAGCGCGTACCGGGTTCTTCCGGTAAGGGTGTATCCTCCGGCATCGGGATGATCCGAATAATCCAGCTGGATGATAATTTTTCCGTCCGGATCATCGCCAGCAATCATATCACCGGCCATGAGCGACTCCGATACCGAGGCGGGTATGATCCGTGCACTCCGGTGGATGTAAAAATGTCCCTGGATGTACGTGATACGCCCGACTTCCCCGGTTTTTATGCAGGTCCTTATCACAGGTTTGTCGGATACCGTTGCCGCAATGGTCGTCTGCGTGGCCACGGACGCTCTACCAACCCGGGAGATCCGTGCAGCAAGACCGTCCGTACCACCGCCGAGCATGGTCACGTCAGACCGGTCAACGAGTTGTATGTTGGCAAACGCCCCACGCTGGAGCGTTACAATATCCTTATCGAGAATGGTGTCACCTGCCTTTGCCGGGCGGGCCTCCATGTTCCGGGTTATGACAACGGAATATTCACCTATCTCGGGTACCATCACCACCGAAACGATCCGGCCAAGGGTAACCTCATCTGTCTGGACGGTCAGGTAAACGTTTTGGGCACCCTGCGCTGTTACCACAGGAACAAAAACCAGAAGAACCATAAACAGGACAAAACCTGCCCTGATCCTCGCGTTTGCCTTCATGTCCCGTAAAAAGGGAGGGAACTGCAATAAACTTTCTGTTTTTTTTTAAGATATGCTGTCTGGTGAGCCGGAACGGCCGGAAACCACGATCCTGGAGCACGATTCCAACACGTTCGTCATCCGGGGAACATATCAGGATTATTAGAGAAAAGGGGGAGGTTTTTCTTACTCGGCCTTGGCCGGCTTGACGCCGTCGACCTTGATGTACCGGCGCTTCAGCTTGTGCTTGCTGCCGATCGTGGCAAAGGTGCGCTCCTCGGCCTGCTTCTCATTGGGTGCCTCGACAACTTTCGTGTAGGGCGTCCAGTCCTCGCCCATCAGGAACGAGCCTTTCACTTCAAACTTCTGATCTGCCATGTTGAATCACTCCAGAAAACCAAATACATCTTCAATCCTGCCCAGTTCAAACCCGCTCGTGGCATTGCCCGCAATGTACCCCTGCTCATTGACCAGGAGGCCGGTGCCGACAAGACCGCTGCCCATGTTGATGGACCCCGTACCTACCGGGACATTTGCGATCTTCTCCAGCTGCTCGATCTGCCGGTCTGTTGCACGCGGGTGCACGATCACGCCCTTGTTGGTCGCGACTCCTGCCATTCCCACGGTCTTGACGCCGCCAAGAACAAGTGCAATAGTCTCGACACCGAGGAACTCGCCGATGGCTTCCCTCAGGTCGGACGGCATGTCCGGGTGGACTGCGGCAAAACTGTCGTTTGCCATGATCACGTTCCCCGCCGCGTTCATCGACTCCGTTAAGAGCAGGACCTCGCGGTGCTGCGAGAGGATATCTATCTCCTCCTCTGTAGCAAGCCCCGAGACAACCATGCCCCGGCTGTTGCCGGCAACAAGCGAGCCGATGATCGAACTCCCCTGGACGGTTGTCTCGACGAGTGTTACGCCGAGCGCTGCCTTGATGGCAGCCTTGAAATCCTCCGGTGCTTCGGGGGGGATGATGGCAATGTCGCCGAGCACCCGGGCAAAAACCCCGATGTTCGGATCGCCGTCAAACGTGATCGTCCTTTCCATCTTATGATTCCGGTGCAAGTTCTGCCTGAACCTGCCCGTCCTCCATCTTCATGGCACGGACACGGATCTTTGACGGCGGCTTGGAGCTGCCCCGTGACCATACCTTCTCGTTGATACCCTGGTCGAGCTTCACATCCTCGCTCTTCATGTGCTTGGCCAGGTACTTCCGGATGTCCTTGATAGCGCCGTTCGAGCGCTTCCAGCGGGGCATGCGGCGTGCATCCCTGAGGGGGATGACGTAGACGTGCTCTTCCATATTTCCTGCCATTGTCTACACCTTCAGCGTGCTCTTACGCCAGTTGCGCCTTCTTGGGTGGTTCACAACCGACCTCTTTGTCCTGACCATGACCCACTGGGGCACGCGCCGGTTCTGGTCGCATGCCTTCGCAAGCCGTATTTTCCTGCCTTTGCTTACCTTGCTCATCGTTGTTCACCTTTAATTGTTTTTCCTGCCGACAACGAGCGACTGCTCGTGGCGGGACGGGAAGAGGGATGCCGGATCGAGCCCACGGGCCCGGATCGCGTCCCTTATCTCTGCTTCGTAATCGCCGTTGGTGATCGTGCCGGTCTCCCCGTAGTTCACAACGAGGAGCTGGTCCGCCAGCCGGTCGACTTCGCGCCTGGGGATGCCG
Organism: Methanoregula sp.; assembly: GCF_002835825.1. GTDB lineage: Archaea > Halobacteriota > Methanomicrobia > Methanomicrobiales > Methanospirillaceae > Methanoregula. The sequence continues at coordinate 3,804 of NZ_PIZH01000003.1, forward strand.
AGCAGGGGTCGCACGTACGAACACCCTGTCCTGCTCATCAGGCTCTGGACCGCATCGCGGGGGAGCATCGGGACCCGGTCATCAAACCGTGTGCCGTCCCCGACCACGTCGTACTCCGCTGCGAGCGATTCCACGGCGGCCCGGTGGATAGCATTGATGGCATCGTTCGGATACCCCTTTGTTATCACCAGGTCGGCCATTTCTTCAATCATTCCTTCTCTGAATACCCGCTTTTTCAGGGGGTAGCCCAGTGCACCTGCCGCAGCCTCCACAGTCGGGATCTGGCGGAGCGGGTCGAACACGAACGTGTTGAGTTCGACCTCGTAATACGTACCCAGCAGGATCGCTGCAAGGGAACTGTCCTTTCCGCCGCTGTACAGCACTCCGATTTTCATTATCTTCTGGTAATGGAGTAATCCCGTTTCTTTGGCGCGAGCTGCCGGAGCAGCTCCTTGAGCTGTGCATCGGTGATCTTCTTCTGGAGACGCCCGCTCTGGGCAGGCATCACCAGCTGCTGTTCGACTGCCCCGGCAAACTCGGGTTTGGTCAGCTTGATGGTACTCAGCCGTTCCCGGGCATCGGGCTCGAGGACCTGCATGAGTATCATCTGGATCTGGGATTTCATCTTCTGCTGCCGCTCGAGCTCTTCCTGCATTGCCTGCTGGTCGCCAGCCTGCTGCTGCATCTGTGCCATCCTGCGCCTGCGGAGTTCTGCCAGCTCGTCGTCTCCCATAATACACCTCACTGGGGTGCTTCTGCTTTATCTGCCTTCTTCTTGGCAGGTTTCTTCTCGGCCTTGCCGCCTTCGGCACCGTCAGCAGCTGCTGCCTTCTCGCCCTTCGCCTTGCCCTTCTTGGCATCGGCCTTCTTGGGCTCCTCGGCAACAGGCTTGACACGCTTCGGTACCGGCGCGGGCGGGTTCTTTAAGACTTCCTGCGAAAGGTTGTCCAGGAACTTCATGCCCTCGGGGGATACCCGGCGCCCGGTCTTGTCGTGGAGGATAAGGCCGGCTGCCTCGAGCTGCTGGAGGGACTTACGGAGGATCGAGCCGCTGCCCTTGCGGAACGCGTTGGGCCGGGAACCGCGGTTCTTCTTGCCACCGTAGAAACTCCGCATCCGTTCAACGCCCAGGGGGCCGTCGACATAGACGCGTCTCAGTACTGCTGCTGCCCGGGTGAACCACCAGTCGGGGTCTTCAGGGGGCATCTCTTTGTGGACGCCCGTTTTGGCAAAGGCAGCCCATGCGGGGGGAACGATCTCCTTCCGCTTCTTGAGCTCCTCGGCGACCCTCCTGATGATGTGGTCAGCGGGAACATCGTATACAGTCGTCATGTAATACCTCTACTGTTGATAATGAAATAACAGTCTTAACTTATTGGTGAGGAGGGTTCTTATATATTTCCACAGGCGGCGGATCCGACGGAGAAAAGAGAGGGTGCAGGGATGACCGGGAGAGATGGGGGGGAACCAGGCCGGTTACTCTGCCTTGTTCCGGGGTTTGAGTGCTCCGGTCTGGCGCGGCTTCCGGACCAGTTCAGGCTTTGCCGGAGATTTGGCTTCCGGTTTTTTGGGTTCCGGTTCCCGTTTCTTTGACATGACCGCCGCGGACCGTCCCTCAGCCCGGGCCGTCTTCCTTGGTGCCCGTTTCATTGGGGCCTTTTTTTGTGTCGTTTCAGAGCGCGGTTGTGCCACGGCACTCTTTTTCTTGTCGGCAAGCACCAGGGTCCTGCCCCGCACTTCAACGAGCTGTGCTTTTGCTAAAAGCGCAATTTCTTCAGGACTGACTTCCGCGCTCTGGAGCCACTTTACCTTGATCAGTTTACGTTTCTTCAGCTGCGCGACAATCTCCTCTATCATCGTCTCTGAGCAGCCCTGCTTGCCGATCCATACGGTCGGCTTAAGGTCCTGCATCGATCGGTCACTTGGTTCCGTCATCAGGTCTCACCACCCGGTATCTCATCTTTTTGTTGCAGGAGCCGCAGGTGACAACAACATTGCCGTCATGTACCCGTACCCGCATGTTGTTGCCCGGGACAAGGAAGGCGTAGCAGTGATGGCAGTATTGCCGGCGGAACTCCCGGTCGATCCTGACCCGCTGGCGCATCGCAATCCTTCGGGCAAGCTCCACGTACCGGTTGCTCCGTTCCGGGTGTTCAGGGAAGGCCTGTTTTGCCTGCGTGAACAACTCGCTGATTCGTTCCTTTGCTATCTTCTTTGTTGCCGGGTTTTTGGATTTTGGCTTCATCGTACCTGGTGCGGCTCCCGGTTGTGGTAATCTTTCAGTGTTCCGGGTAATAACCTTCCGGGTCGGAAAAGCAAAAGGGAGAAACCGGGCCTTATTTCCGGATCCTGACTTTCCGTCCCACAATCTCCAGCTTGTCCTCACAGAAAAGCCGGATCGCTTCGGAGAAGGCAATATGCTCCTGATCAAGGATCCGTTCGGCGAGGGAATCCTCATCATCATCATCCAGCACGGGAACAATCCGCTGGAGAATGATGGGTCCGCCATCCAGGCTCTCATCCACGAAATGGACGGTACAGCCCGAGACCTTCACACCATAGAGCCATGCCTGACGCTGGGCATGAAGGCCCTGGAAACTGGGAAGCAGGGCCGGGTGGATGTTCACCATCTTCCCGGGAAACGCACGCACGATCTCAGGCCCGACAATGCGCATGTATCCTGCGAGGACGAAGAGATCGGCACGGCACTCCTGCATCACGGCAAGAAGGGCGCGCTCGTACGCTTCCCGCGCGGGAAACGAGCGATAATCGACGACCTTGACCGGGATCCCTGCCGTTCCAGCCCGCTCGATTGCATAGGCTTTCGGGTTGTCCGTTATGAGCGCAACGCAGGTTGCCGGTATCTTCCCTGAGGCAATGGCATCGATCACGGCCTGGAAGTTCGATCCACGGCCGGATGCGAGGACGGCAATCCGTTTCGTCATGGTTTCTCCAGGGGAGGTTCATCTCCAACCGGTTTTTTTCCGTTTACGTGTGCTGAATGAACGAGCACTTTCACTTTCACGATCCGGCGGCCGTGCATCTGCATCACCGAGAGCGTAATATTCTGTTCCGGAAGCTCGGCTTTCTCCCCGGGATGGAGAGGCAGGTGGCCGAGGCGGTCGATGAGCAGACCCCCAATCGTCTCATAGGACTCGTCTTTGGGAAGACCGATCGCCATCCGTTCGTTGGCGTCATCGATCCACATCTGGGCGTCAACGACAAAGACACCCGGGGCAATCTCCTGGACATCAGGGTCTTCCTTGTCATACTCGTCCATGATATCCCCGACAAGTTCCTCAAGGATGTCCTCGACCGTGACAATGCCGACGAAACTACTGTACTCGTCAATGATCACCGCCATCTGGACGCGATGGACCTGGAGCTCCTTTAACAGGTCATCGATCTTCTTGGTTTCAGGAACGAAGAGGGGATCGTACATCACCTCGTTTATGGTGGCATTTTTCCTCCGCGAGACCATGGCGGCGAAGACGTCCTTGACGTTTAAGATGCCAATGATGTTGTCAATCTGGTCGTGGTACACCGGTATCCGGGAGAAACCCGTCTCATTGAAGATCCGGATGGCGTCATCGAACGAGATCGTGTCCTCCATCAGGATGACATCGATCCGGGGTGTCATGATCTCGCGGGCTGTGGTGTCACCGAACTCCAGAACGGAGTAGAGCATCTCCTGCTCGTTCTGCTCTATGGTGCCCTCTTCCTTGCCCACATCGATCCATTCCTTGATCTCCTCTTCCGTGACAGACGGTTCCGCCGCGTCCCTGCCAAGCCCGAGCTTCGGGGTCACCCGCTCGACAACCCAGATGAGCGGCGCAAAGATTTTCGAGAGGAAGAGGATGATCGGCGCTACGGTCAGGGCAAACGTATCGGGAGCCCGTGTTGCATAGATCTTCGGGCTGATCTCACCAAAGACGAGGAGGACGATGACCACAACCCCGGTTGCGATCCCCACCCCGACATCGCCAAACAACTTGATGGCAATGGAAGTGGCGAGCGCAGCAGCTGCAACATTGACGATGTTGTTCCCGATAAGGATCGTTGTCAGGAGGTGCTCCGGGCGCTCTTTTAAGGCCATGAGGGCATGCGACCCGACACGGTTATCGTTGTCGAGGGTCCGGACCTTTGCCCGGGTCATGGAGATGAGCGCAACTTCCGAACTCGAAAAAAATGCGGAGAGGATGATGCAGATAAGAAAAAGGAAGATCTCAAATGTGTTTTCAATCATTGTCTTTCACAACGTGCGGGTACACGATACACAATTTCGCGTGAAATATACCTGTATATTCGGGAGCGAATTTAATAAAACCAGCGATTACTCCATGCATTCCTGCATGAAGACACGGTCACGGGTAAGGATTGCGATCTTCTCCTCCGCAGACAGGGGACTCACGAAGTTCAGGTCATCGATCTCCAGGGTCAGGGGGCCCCCGTACCCGATATCGAGGAGCGCCTTCATGACACGCCCCATCAGGGGGCTCCTGTCCAGGGGCAGGTGGAGCGCCTTTCCTTCTTTCCGGCTGATGTGGATATTTGCGAGCCGGTCGCCGCAGAGATCGATATACCGCAGGGGTTCCTCCTCATCCTTTGCCAGTGCATGGGCAACGTCGAGAGTGAAGTATAACCACGGTTCGTCATCAAGCAGTTTCCGCATTCGTTCCGGCGAGCAGAGAAGCGAATTGACTTTCGGCTCCATGTTCTCCATGCTCACCTTTATGGTATCTTTCAGGGCAGTCTCGCGGACTACCGCTATGTACCTGGAGAAACGGGCAAAGTCCGCTTCACCGGGAGGACGTTTTGCCGTGCGCCGCCCGGGATGAAGAGTGAGGACACGGGCTCCCATCTGTCCGGCCATCTCTATGGACCGTGCCGCATATGCGAGGGAAACATCCGCGACATCAGGATTGATTGAGCACGGGTTAAGATCCAGAATCGGGGCGTGGACGGTGAGAGTCGCAATCTCCAGGTGCTTCTTGTGTTCCGTTACGACTTCATGAACGGGAAGATCCCGGAGCCAGAAATGCGGGGTCTCGATCCAGTACTCGATTCCATCGAGACCGGCCCGCGACACGTACAAGAAGATCTCCGCAGTTGTGTATTCGTGGAAGAACATGCTGGATACGGCGAGCGGGACCATAACACTACTATTTGATATGCGGTTTTGCCCTAATAGTTGTTGATGGACTGGTTCAGCACCCCTGATGAGCCGGAGAAGAAGGCGGTTCCGGCGGCACCATTACTCGTTTCCGAGCTATCGGCCATCATCAGCGGGCTGCTCGATGACCCCCGGCTCCAGGATGTCCGGGTCCGGGGCGAGGTGACCAACTACAAGCACCACGGCAGCGGGCACCGGTACTTCTCCCTCTCGGAGAAGGGCGGTGGCAGCACGGCGGCCGTCATCAAGTGCGTCATGTGGCGCTCGGATGCGGAACGGCTCGTATTCCGGCCGGAAGAGGGTATGGAGGTTGTTGTAACGGGATCGGTCACCCTGTATGCTCCGCATGGCACGTACCAGCTCCGGGTGCGGTCCATGGAGAAGGCCGGGCTCGGGGAGAAGTACCTGCTTCTTGAGAAGTGGAAAAAGGAGCTCGCGGCAGAGGGACTCTTCTCCACAGAACGCAAGCGGGAACTCCCGCCCTTCCCGTCACGGGTCGGCGTGGTCACTTCCGAGACCGGAGCCGTGATCCATGACATCCGCAATGTCATCACACGGCGTTACCCGGTCGAAATCCTCATCTCCCCGACAGCCGTACAGGGGGAGGAGGCACACGGGGAGATTGCTGCAGCAATCCGTCGGCTCTCCGGGCTCGCGGATGTGGTGATTGTTGCGCGGGGCGGGGGCAGCTTTGAGGATCTCTTCCCCTTCAATCATCCGGATGTCGTGAAGGCCATCGCCTCCTGCCCGGTCCCGGTGGTCAGCGCTACCGGCCACGAGGTGGATGTCACGCTCGCAGATCTGGCCGCGGATCTCCGGGCGCCAACCCCTTCGGCAGCCGCCGAACTGGTTGTCCCGGATCGGAACGCCTTACGGTTGCAGCTTTTTGAGTTGCGTGACCTGATGGGGTCGGCTCTTCTCGGAAGGCTGGCATGGGCAAAGGAAGAGATATCCGGCCTCCGCGACAGGCTCCGGCCCCGAAGGTTGGCACAGAAGATCGGGGAACGACAACAGTTTACGGCAGACCTTGCGGAACGACTGGAGAGGGCAGTATCCACCAGGCTCGAACGGGACCATCTTGTCCTGGCGGGGATGAGGACGGCACTGGAAAGCCACAACCCGGTTGCCGTACTCGCCCGCGGGTATTGTGTTGCAGAGAAAGACGGAACAATTGTCAAGAGCACCGGCAGGCTTGCAGAGAAGGACCGGCTCCGGCTCCGGTTTTATGACGGCAGCAGCCAGGTGATCGTGGAGCGTGTCAACCATGACGGAAACATATGAGAAGAAGATCGAGCAGCTGAAGAAGATCATCGAGAAGATAGAGGATGGGAACACGAGCCTTGACGAGAGCATGAAACTCTACGAGCAGGGTGCGGCTCTCGTCAAGCAGTGCGAGACGATGCTTGCCGAGGCCGAGGTGAAGATCACGACCCTTAGCCGTGATGCGTGACCGTCAGGGTAACAACCATCTCTTTTCCCGCTGCAAAGTTTTTTACGAGTTCCCGGGGCAGCGTGAGCGCAACCCGATCGGAGAGGATGCCAATCGTCCTCCCGCAGACAAACATGCTCTTTCTCCAGACCATATCTGTGGGATGGTCGAGTGTCATCTTTGCCGACCCGCGCGAGACGATCTCCGCGACAACGCCATCGCACTCAAGCCGCGTATGAAGGATTGTGTCATCACTGGCAAGCGCCTGCCGAAACTCAGGGGATAGGCCGGCGCACCCCTTGTCTGCTGCCACCCCGATGATACAGTTGCCGTTTTCTGTCAGGTGGTCCTCCACAGTGATTTCGAACGTTGTCGGGTGAGTCCCGAGGACGAGCGGGTGTCCCCGGCACCGTACGTATTCCTGCGCCTTCATCTTTATCATGTGAGGGCTGCCATTGATATTCAATGTTTATCACCGCTCAATGCCCCGAATGCAAGGACGAGACCGAGCACGAGGTCGTATCAGAGTCCCGCGACCTGCTCGTGCGGTGCACGGCCTGCGGTAACCACCAGCGGATTCCCAAGGAGAAAGAGCCGCAGGTCCTGCTGGTAAAGGCGATTGTGTCCCGTGAAGGCACCTCGAAGAACTGCGGGATCGAGCTTGCGGAAGACGATGAATGTAATGTCGAAGACCATCTTGTTGCCGAATGCGGGGACGATGCGTTTGGCGTCGAAGTGACGGCAATCGAGTGTGGCGAGAAGCGGGTGAAGCGGGCAAAGGCCAATAAGATCACCACGCTCTGGACCCGTGCCATCGAGAATGTCGTGGTCAAGGTCTCCATCCACGACGGCTGGAAAACCATCCCCCTGTACATGGAGTGCGATGGCGAACAACCGTTTGTTGTCAACGAGGTATACACTGCTTCAGGAAAGCGGTTCAGGGTCTCCCACATCAAGCTCCGCGATGGTCCCCTTATGCGAAAAGAGGGCTGGAAGACCGTTGCCCACCGGATCAAGAGGATGTACGGGACCCGGGTCTGATTTTTAACGCGGCGGATATCCTCGCTGAGTGGACAGCGTTGCATTGTACCGTACCCCCCCAAAGGGACTTCTTTTCCACCCCCTTATTCTTCTTTCTGCCTTGATTTTACAGGATCTTTCAATTCCTTCTGGTACAGGCGTGAAACGCAAAGATGAGAATATCACTCCAGATCATTATTCAACAGGAATGACCGGTGTCCTGTGTTATTGGATAACCTGGAACACGTCCGGTACCGGTTAGAGAAAAAAAAGGGGGAGATTTACTTGTGGGAGAACTGGACAACGGTGACGTCAGCTGACGGGTAACCGAAATCCACGATAATCCCGGCATCGGAGACCCGGACAACCTGCGCAAGCCGTACATAGGAGACAGCAGAGGTATTTCCTGCACTTGCCTCAGGGTTTTCCGATACACCAAGGAGCAGCGAGTCGCCAACCTCGAGAGACTTCACATCTATCTGGGTATTCGCCAGGTCTTCTGGGGAGAGAAGCGTTGTCATGGTGCCGGACGTAGGTAAAATGACCTTCTTCTTCTCATTGGTCTTCATGCCGACAACTGCATTACTGATAGCGGCATACTCGGGGTTGTACAGGGCAAACTCCTGGTAACTCCCGCCGTTCATGGGGGAATACACCAGTATCGGGTAAAGTGCCTGCCGGTAGGACTGGTTGGCCGTAAGGGTGAGCTGCTTTGCAAAGAGAAGCGAGGCGCCCTTTGCTACCTGTTCCTTGTATACATTCTGGTCAGTTGTCAGGAACGGTCTGCCGGTCGAGTCATAGAGTGTATAGTCAACCATCACCGCATCTCCCGGCCTGATCGGGGCAAGACCGGAGATCCAGTTCATTCCCATGGAGGAGACCACCATGATAACGATAAAAAGTAATGCAGCGGCGACAAAAAGCACCTTCTTCCAGGTCTTCACGGTCGCCTCTTTCTTCTTCTTTTCTCCCATGAAACTAATCCTCCTTACTACATCGCAACTGCACAGTATAAACTATTCCGAACCGGCTGGCACAATAAAAATATTTATTAATAATAAATACTTACTTTGAGTTATCCCCTCACCATAAGCAGGGGGACAAAGGAGGCATGACCATGGTATGGAGAAGGTATCCCATCGACTCCATCTGGCATGAGATGGACGAGATGCGGGCGGAGCTCGACAGCCTGTTCCGCCAGATGTCAGAGGGAAGCAGGCTCCTCCCGGCAGGAGGGATGAGTGACCGGATGCTCCCGGCAATCCGCGGGGAGTTCCGCGTGGACGTGCGCGAGCATGAAGACGATGTGATCGTTGCAGCCGATCTTCCGGGTGTTGACAAGGAAGCAGTGTCGCTGCAGCTGGTTAACCCGCGGGCACTTGAGATCTCCTGCGAACGGAGCGATGAACGCGAGGAGAAGCAGAAGGGCTTCTCCATGCGGGAGCGCATATCCGGCTCGATGAGCAGGATCATCGCGCTTCCAGCCGATGTAACGGACAAGGACTCACGAGCGAGTTTCCGGAACGGCGTTCTTGAGGTGACCTTAAAAAAGACACAGGATGCGAAGAAGTCACGGATCACAATTGAGTGACCCTGTAAAGGAACATCACTCTCCTCTCATTCATTACCCTTTTTTACCGATGTGTTAAAGTGCCGGGCGCTGTAAAGCTGTAGTGATGGACAAGAAAAAGGTCAGGGACTACATGACCTACGACGTCATCAGCGTAGACTCAAAAGGTGCCGCACAAGACGTCATCGACAAGATCCAGAAGACGAACCACGACGGTTTTCCGGTGGTTGATGGCACCCGGGTTATCGGGTATATCTCAGCCCGTGACCTCTTGTTTACCCAGGCAGATACGCCTGTTGAGCAGGTTATGTCCAAGAACCTTATTGTCGCTGATCCGGATATGGATATCAACGATGCCGCACGGGTCATTTTCCGGAGCGGGATCCAGAAACTCCCTGTTGTTGACGAGAAGAACAACCTGCTTGGTATCATCTCCAATTCCGATGTGATCCGCTCCCAGATCGAGCACGTTTCCCCGGAAAAGGTTTTCAATTTCATGTCCACGCTCAAGAAGCTGTATAACGTAGACCCAAGCCTCGACCGCGGGACACTTCCGGTCAAGGACCTCCTGCCCACCCAGTCCAAGGTGTACGAGGACGAACTGGAAGGCCGGATCTACGAGATCCGGAAGGGACTTGCCGAACCGATCATCGTGGTGCGGCGCCCGGGCAGGACAATCCTCGTTGACGGGCACCACCGGGCTGTTGCCGCAAAGAAACTCGGGATAACCGCCCTCGACTCATATATCATCGACATCAAGGACGATATCGAGCTCGGCCTCGAACGAACTGCACGGGCCATGAATTTAAAAACCCTTGACGATGTGCAGGTGCTTGACTATGCACGGCACCCGCTCGTTGCAATCACGCACCGCATAGTGAAGAGAGACTGACGTCTCTCTTCTTCACTCACAGGTCTGATGTCCTGTTCGTTAGTGATGAATGACTGATGCTCATTCATCTTACGGGGATTGGATTAGCGCTTCGACTTCACCGAAAGACCGGGGCAGGGAATCCCGCATGTCCCGGTAACACGCTAAACGAAAAAAGGTGTTTTCAGATGATTACGACCCGTTGCACCGAAGGTCGTATTTCTCGTTAAGCACATGCTCTTTTACTACGGTTCCTTCAGGAACAACAACCTCGGGCCAGAGGCGAGTCTTGGAGTGGACGATCACCTTGTTCCGAAGGACAACGCGGGGGCCGATCACGGTGTCGTTTTCGATGCTGCAGTGATCCCCGATATGCGTGTCGTTGTCCATGATACTGCCGGAGACCGTGCTGTTTGCCCCGATGATAACCCGGTTGTAGAGGGATGATGAGAATACCTTCGCGTTGTTCCGGATAATGCACTTCTCGCCGATCGTCGTGTACGGCCCGATCAGGACATTATCGCCGATTGTCGTCCCCGACCCAATGGCAACCGGGCCAATGACCCGGGTGTTCTTCCCGAGCGTGATGGACCCGCCAAGGTGAACAGGGCCCTGCACCTGTGCCCCGTGCATTGAGAGATCCCCGATAATATCAGTAAAATCGATTCCCTGGAGCTTCCAGCGCTCTGCGTGCCGAAGAGATTGGGGGCTCCCGACATCGGTCCAGTTCCCCCGTGCCAGCCACCCCTTGAGGGACTTGTTCTTTTCCATCAGTTGGGGAAAGAGGTCACGCGCAAAGTCATACTTGACACCCGCAGGAATGTAATCGAATACCTCGGGGCTGCAGACATACATCCCGGTGCTCGCGAGGTTGCTGAAAATCTCTCCCGGCCCCGGCTTCTCCTTGAACCGTTTTATCTCGTAACTGGCATCGATCTCCGCAATACCGTACTCCCCTGGATCATCGATGGAGATGAGCCCGATGCTTACGGTTGCCTTCTCTTTCTGGTGAGCCCGGTAAAACTCGAGAACGTTTAAGTCCGTAACATGGTCGCCGCCGACAATGAGGAAGTCCTGCCCGTCAAGATGTTCCTGGGCATTTTTGACGCTGCCGGCGGTTCCGAGCTTTGTCTCTTCATGAACGTAGGTGATCTCTGCACCAAAAAGGGAACCATCCCCCAGCGCCTCTTCGATCGCCTCGCCCATGTACCCGAGAGTCAGGACCACTTCCCGGAACCCGAGGTTTGTCAGATGTGCAACGAGGTGCTGGATTGAGGGGCGGTTAACGATGGGAATGCAGGGCTTGGGCCGTTCGAATGTGAGAGGGCGGAGACGGGTACCTTCCCCTCCGCACATGATACACACCTTCATGGTACACAGGTTTCGTTCCGGAATGGTTTAAGGCTGATGCTTTCCTGTCCTGTTCTCCATTTTTATATGCCATGGAAGGGAATAGATCCTAAATACTGACGGTGAATCCATGGCTGAAGAAGAGTACCGGCTGTTGCCGGCAACAAACGGAAAGGTCCAGTGCCTTCCCGAAAAGAAGCAACCGCTGGAGAACTGCGGGTTCTGTATCTACAGCAGGGAATTTCAGGTGGGGGGGAAATTTGTCAGGTCACCTGCACTGGCCTACTGCATGAAATGCCGGGTCACTGAACGGGTGGACTATGCAAAAGCCGATGCCGTGAGATGTGCTGACCGCAAGGCTGAGGGTTTCCACAGCATCACGAATATCATCAGCTGATATCTATTCAGGAACACCAAGGAGCGACACAATCCGTTCCATATCCACGTGCTGCTCGAAGTGGTCTGCGAGAGCATCGTACGGGTCACCTGCCAATTCCGGGATCGGCTCAAACGTCATCCCTCTCTTTTCGTGCAGGTATGAAAGCAGGGCATTTGCCGCAGACAGGTTCTGGAAGAGCCCATGCATGTAGGTGCCAAAGACAAGCCCGTCATCGCTCACCCTCCCGTCGCCGTTGAAAGCCTCCCCGCTACTGCCGGGTGCCGTGACCCCCATGTGGATCTCGTATCCCGTCACCGTTCCCATGGCCGAAAGGAGGGGTGGAACAGGACTGGCCGAGCGGGTCACCTGCGTCGTTTTCTTGTCATATGAAGTGAAGTGCGTTATGCAGTCAAGAAGCCCGAGACCATCATAGGTTCCTACTGCCGACTCGAACCCGGCGTCGACCAGGTGCGTGCCAAGCATCTGGTATCCGCCACAGATCCCGATGATGGGAATCCCCTGTTTGCGAACCCGGCACAGTTCCCTGTCCGTCCCAGCGGCTTTCAGCGCCGCAAGGTCCTCGATAGTATTCTTCGTTCCCGGGATGATCACGCAGTCAAACCCTGCAAGCGATCTCCCCGGATCCACATACTCCACGGAGGAATACTGTTCCAGCAGCTCAAAGTCCGTGAAATTAGCGATCCGTGGCAGGCGGATAACGGCAATCCTGACCCCGGTCGTAGCGGCCTTCTTATCGCCTATCGAGAGCGAGTCCTCGCTTGGGAGGGGGAGGGAGACATACGGGACAACGCCCAGAACCGGCACCCCGCAGAGTTCCTCGATCTTCCGGATCCCCGGCTCGAATATGGCCGGATCCCCGCGGAACTTGTTAATGATAACGCCTTTCACCAGTGGCCTGACCGAATCCGGAAGGAGCTGGATCGTCCCATAGACCTGGGCGAACACACCCCCGCGTTCAATATCGGCGACGAGGATGAGGGGGATGCGGAGCCGCTCGGCAAGGAGCGTGTTGGCGATGTCACGATCATAGAGGTTCACTTCCGCCGCCCCACCGGCCCCTTCAACGATAACCTCACCAAATTCCTCTTTCAACCGGGCATAGGCAGAAACCGCCTCTTCCAGCAGCTGTGGCGTCTCGCGGTAATACTCGGTGATCGGGACATCTTTGTACGGCCGGCCATGAAGAACCACCTGGGAGATACAGTCCCCTTTGGGCTTTAAGAGGACAGGGTTCATATCGGTGTGGGGTGCCACCCGTGCGGCAAATGCCTGCATGGCCTGGGCCATCCCGATCTCACCACCCCGTGAGGTCACGTAGGAGTTCAGGCTCATGTTCTGGGACTTGAACGGTGCAACCGGTATCCCCCGCCGTACAAGCGAGCGGCAGATAGCGGCAACCGTGACACTCTTTCCGACGTGGGACGCTGTACCCACCACAAACAGCGACATGCTTTCGTATAATGTATGCAGGGATCCTAATAACAGGTGCTTATCGTTCCTGCGGCTTTGCAGCAGGAGGGGGGGCCGCAGCCAAAAAAACGCCAGATCCTTGCTGACTCGTGATGTTGGGTAGCATAATGGACGTTTTTTGCCCTATTCAATGCCAAACAATAAATAAAGAGAGACGTAAAAATACTGACTAATGATTGGTGGGATTTGCCCGACGTGTGGTCTACCTAAGGAATTGTGTATTTGTGAGGAGGTAGCAAAAGAACAGCAGAGGATCAATGTCAAAGTCAACAAACGCCGGTACGGGAAAGAAGTGACCGTCGTCGAGGGCCTTGATCCGACTGATATCGATCTCGAAGACCTGTCAAAGTTCCTGAAAGGGAAGCTCGCCTGCGGGGGAACCGTGAAGGGCAACTCCATCGAGTTGCAGGGCAACCACCGGGACAGGGTCAAGGAACTCCTCACCCTCAAGGGTTTCAACATGGAAAATATCTCCTGATTCTCTTTTTTCCTTTTTTCAACATACCAAAAAAGTAGCCCGTCTCTCGCGCTGCTACGGTAAAAATCAGATAAAGAACCTGAACGTGACCCACGCGATCAGGAGCATGATGGCCGAGTACTTCAGCCCCCCGATGACCCGTCCCTCGCCCATCTGGCCGGCAACAAGACCTGAGAAAAATCCCTGCATCATCGCCGCATGGGAGAAGAGGCGCTTGTACACGAAGATGTCGATCTTGGCCCCGAACCCGGAAGCCCCGGAGGCCGCGGCCGTTGCCCCGGCTGTTGCCATGGTTGAGAGGAACGATGAGACGAGGATGGCGATGACAAAGAGGAAGACGGCAAAAGCGACGAGCACGATGATGACGTAGATCATCATGTTGTTGGCACGCTCCTGCTGGAGATTTACGACCTCGAACGTGTCCTTTGCGGCAGCCCGGAGCACCTCGCTGACATCCCCGCCTGCCTTGCTTGCCTTTGCGATCAGGTCTACGCTCCGGTCGGCAAGCGAGGTGCCAAGCCCCTTGCCGAACCGGTACAGGGCCTCGACGAAACCGACACCCCAGGACATCTCATTGTCCAGTTTCCGGATATGCGGAGTGAGGGTCCCGTACTCTGCGGCGGCAACCAGGTGGACGGCATTCGGGAGCGTCATACCGGAATCGTTCATCCCGGCAAGGTCGCGGAAGAAATTCGGCAGGGCATTTTCCAGGTTTTTGACCCGGATCTGCTCTTTTAAATCGAGGAGTGCAACGGGCACGATCGCAATCAGGACCGCAAACATCAGGAAATCGTCAACCGAGGTGGCGGTAAAGAGCACGTTCATCCCGTAGTTCTGTACCATGAAGATGAAACCCCCGAAGAAAACGAGGAGCGATACGGGGATACAGACAATCAGGATATTCTCCGGTCGCTCTGTCAGTACCTGGAGGGGGTACTTGAGGAATTTCCCTACCCCGACCCGGCTCTGCCGCTCCTTGTCAAGACGGCTCGTGATTTGGCTGAGCTGTTCCTCTTCAGTAGAATTCAGGTCTGCGCTTCCCGGCGCCGGGCGGTCTTTTGCCCTGCCGGGCATCTTGTCGAACATATCCCTGATATTCATGGTCATGTCTCCGGGGTCATTGTGCTGATCATGACGACAAACGCCAGGCTGCCAAACGGTATCATGATGTAGACAATGGCATACAGGAACATCGGATTGTTGTCACCCGAGAGCACAGACATGATGGACTGGAGGATGATCAAAAAGAGCGTCCCTGCCACCATCGCCGTTACATACGATTCCGCGATCAGGGCTAAAAAATCCAGGAACTGCTTCTGGGTCTGCCGGTTCTCAAGGGCGTACTGGTCGGCCTTGTTCCGGAAATAATCCGTCAGGTTCCCTCCGCTCGATATGCTCGCCATTGCACCCTGCAAGAACTCCTTCATGCGTTTGCTGGGCGTGCTTGCCGAGACGAGCCGCAGGGCATCGATCAAGTCCCTCCCGAAGATATCGATCTCCCTTGCAATATACCGGGCCTCGACCGAGCTCTCGCCATAGATCGGGCTGTCGCCAAGAAGCCGGAAGACTTCAGCCGGGGTGATGCCGGCTGTCGACATCGATGTCACGTAATTGATCGCATAGGGGAGACTCGCATCGATCTTGCGCTGCCGGTTGCCCGCTTCGATGCCGGGGTACATCAGGAATGCCGCAAACGTGAGCCCGCCAAAAACCAGGAGCGAGAAGACCGTAATGACAATTGTGCCGATGACGAGGCTGTGCTGTGACAGGACAATGACAAAACCCGGGACAGCGCCCTTGTACTGGATCAGGTTCGGGAGCCGGAGGAGCCAGGTGATGAGGCCGATCACGGCTGCCATGCCGAACCCGACAAGGACAGCACTGACAACAGCAGTTGACAGGTACACTTCAAACGGGGTCTTGAACCGGGCCGAGATCAGGTCGTTTTTCAGCTGGGCGTAATCATTCCGCTTCGCCTTCATCCGGTTACCGAGGAGATTGAAGCAGAACCGCTCGAAACTATTCATAGAGGTCCTTCCTCACTTTCTCGATAACGGTCTCCGGGTCGCGGTGGTAGGAGATGAGAGTCTTAGCCACATCCTTGTAATGGCGGATCTTCTTGATGCGCATCCACTCGAGGACTTCCTGCCTCCGCTTGAGCTCTTCCCGCATCCGCCCCTCGTCCCATCCCTTTGCTTCCATGATCTCTTCGAGCAGGTAGGACTTGCCGGAGTAGGTGTGCTCGTCTGTCGCCGACCGCCACTTGAAGACCTCGTTGGTGATGAGCTCGTTTGTCCGCGGGTCGATGTCAAGGATCTCGACGATCTGCTTGTTCCGC
The DNA here is from genome assembly GCF_002835825.1 of Methanoregula sp. Classification (GTDB taxonomy): domain Archaea; phylum Halobacteriota; class Methanomicrobia; order Methanomicrobiales; family Methanospirillaceae; genus Methanoregula. The sequence continues at coordinate 19,903 of NZ_PIZH01000003.1, forward strand.
CGGATGCGCTTGCCGCCGACCCGGGCCTGGACCTGCACGCAGATGAAATCCAGCGCCGAGAGCATGTTCCGCGGCACGTCCATGGGCGGGTTCTCGATACGGTGTACAACACTCGCCACCGAGTCGGCATGGGTGGTGGAGTAGGTGATGTGGCCCGTGCTCATGGCCTGGAAGAGGGTCTGGCATTCTTTGCCACGGACTTCGCCCACGATAATGTACTCGGGCCGCTGCCGCATTGCAGCACGGAGGAGCTCGTACATGTTGATCTCGCCCCTTCCCGCAGTATCGAACGAGTCGCGGGTCACACTCGGGATCCAGTTGGGGTGCGGGAGTTTCACTTCCCGGGTATCTTCGAGCGAGACGATCTTTGCCATGGGCGGAATGAAGAGCGAGATGGCGTTTAAGGCCGTTGTCTTCCCTGATGCTGTCCCGCCTGCAAAGATGGCCGATTTCCCGTTCTCCACGGCAAGCCAGATGTAGGCAATCGAGAGCGGGGCAAAGGTATGCCACTCGATCAGGTCAGTTGGGGTGATCGGCTCATCCTTGAACTTACGGATGGTGAACGTGGATCCATGGGCCGTTACTTCTGTCCCGAGGGTCATCTGGATACGCGAACCGTCCTGCATGGTGGCGTCAAGGATCGGTTCTGCAATGGAGATGTACTTCCCTGCCCGCTGCGCGAGTTTTGTCACAAACGAGTCCAGTTCCTCGGCAGAATGATACGCAAGTGTGGTCTTCATCGATTCATAACTGGAGTGGAACGCGAAGATGGGAGTATGGACGCCATCGCAGGAGATATCCTCGATGTACTTGTCATGCATGACAGGGTCGATGAGGCCGTCACCGAGGAAGTCCTTGTGCATATTGTAGTGCAATTTCTCTTTCTGCACCGGGGTGAGCCGTATGCCATAGTCCTGGAGGACATCGTTTGTCGCCTCCCGGAGTTTATGCCGGGCCTCCTCGCGGGTGATGTCCTTGGTGTTGATGTCAAGGGTCTCAAAAAGGCGTTCCTTGACTTCCTTTAACAGGTCCTTTTCCTGTTCTGCCAGCACGGGCTCTATGACATTGTACGTGTACTCGTGGGTGGCATGGTCGTAGATGATCCGGACATACGCATAGGGTTCGTTGACCGGGTACATCTCGATCTCCTCGATGCCGGGCCGGGGCGTGAAGGCGAGGTCAATGAGCGGGCCGTGTTTTTTGGCATCGTATTCCTCTTCCTCGGTTCGAATGGCGGCAAAGAGGCTCCCGATGCTGAACTTCTTTGGAACCGTGGGTGCCTTTGTCTCCCCACCAGCAACAACATCCCCGAGATCCAGGTCCTTGAATCCCACCTTGGAGAGTTCCTTCTTCCAGATCTCGTCGAATTCATCCGGAAGGCTGCCGATCGACTGCCCGTCATAAGCGCTGACGCGGCTGTGGAGCTTGAGTTCCTCAACTGCGAATGTTGCACTCTTCGGGAGGATCAGGCCGGAGAGGTCGGAGATCTGGTCCACGGAGATGATCTTCTCTTCGGCGTCCGTTCCCGGCTCTTTTTGAGGCTGCCGGGCGGGATCTGCGGTTGCGTTCAGCTTCGGTTTCTTCTTCCAGGGAGATCTCCGCGGGTCCTCGTCGGCAATCTCGACTGCTGGTTCAGCGGCAGAAGGGATATCGGGTGCTGCCAGGGCGGGCAGCTCCTCTTCTTCCAGCAGGTCGTCGAGGGTTATGACTGCAGGTGCCTGCTGGTCGTCCCGGAGTTCTGCCGGCGGTGCCGTTAGTGGAGACGCGGCAGGGCCGGGAACTTCAGCCTTCTTCTCTCCCATTCCGAGTTTCTTCATCAGGAGGGAAAAATCTCCACCGGAGGTAGAAGGTGATTCGGCCGGTGCACCGGCCGGACTTTTCCCTGCCTTCCCATCGTTCCCTCCTGCGGGAGAGGCCGCCTTTTTCACGGTACCGATCTTCTTCGCCAGCCCCTCAACATCATCCAGAGGTTCGCTCTCTTTGTCAGGCATACCGGACCTCCCGCTCCAACCATTGCATTCCCCTCCGCTGCCCCGTCAGCGCCACCATCGTACAAGATACTCTGCACCCGGCTCTATGTATACTCTCTGCAAAGGGGGGGCAGATCGCCGGAAGATGCGTGTCCGGCGGACTACTTTTCATATGAGGATGCATGATCCCGCCTCCCGGGAACGCTTAATTGCTTCTGGACACCCTGGAGCAGTACACGGATCAGCCCGAGCTGTGCATCCGACCGGGTAAGAACGCAGAGCGACAGGTCCCCGCACGGGGCGATGATACACTTGTTCTGCGATGTCTCAAGGATCAGCTGGTCGACAGTGCCGATTCCCAGTTCGCTGGCGACCTTTGCCCCTGCTCTCAGGAAATCCTCGGCAAGTGCTGCAACGTGCTCAAAGTCCTCTTCGCCAACCGACTGCACCGGGAAGCCTTCAAAGAACGCTGATACGGCAATCACGCTGGGCTGGCTGCGGATCTTCAGGAGCTGTGCTTCATCAGGCAGGCGGAGATCCCGGCCGGCCCCGTCATCCCGTGGACTCTTCATGATCTCCCGGTCGGTTCCTGCAGGAAATTCCATAAAAATGTGGATTTATCAGAGCGCTGCAACAATGCGTTCCTTGTTCTTCTTCAGTTCGTACCGGATCCTGCCGATATTGGCCGTAGTGTCAGCAACAAGGGCGATGAGTTCGTCGGGCGAGAGAGGAGAGAGGAGGATTGGCCCCTTGTCACATTCAACAAGCATCTGGGAGAGTTCCCCCTTCCCGAGAGTATTCCCCATTGCCTCCGAGGTGCCAAGACCCGTTGAAGCCATGGCCCCCAGCGCCTCGATATCCACCTTTCCCGAGACTGCACTCTCGATAACAAAGCCGTCCCGCCCCACCACAACTGCCGCTGATACGCCCTCAAGCTTTAAAAATTCCTCCAGCAATGGCTTCAGCATGGTTCACCAGATATAAATGGATCTTTCTTGCTCTTTTTCTATTAATACATTGGTCTTTTGCGATCGCTGAAACGCATGGCGGGATGGGTAAAATGCACCATATTTCAGGCCAGTTAACTCATGAACAAGAACAAGTCGTTATCAAAATGTCCTTATTTTATTAAAAATAAAGTATATCTTCGTTCTTTCCTCCAATCTGCCACTAACACCATCAAACGCTCAAAAAGAAACTATATAGCGGGATATCTCGTACCACTACTGAATGCAGCTCCCGAGAGGCACGTTCCGGGAAATACGGAAGAAGATCGTCCTGCAGGACCTCCTCTCCGAATTCGAGGACACCCGGTTTACTGGTACCTGTGGCATCGTTGCCGGGCCGGCAACCGGTTCCTTTGTCTTCCAGAACGGGGCATGTATCCTTGCCAGATTCCACGGGCAGGCCGGCGATGCTGCAATACGGGAGATGCAGCAGTCTGCACGGGATGCCGTGGATGTGATCATCTCGACACTGGACGAGACCCAGGTCAGGCTTGCCCTGGAATTCAACCCTGCATGCATTGTCCTGACCGAACCATCTCCGGATACCGGCCACAGCCCGCCTGCCCGGGGTACCGCTCCGACGCGGACCATCCCCCCCGTGAGCCCTGACGCTCCCGTTGCACCCGCATCACCACGGCGCGGCAGGCGAATCCTGATCGCGAGCGGTGTGCCGGTGACAAAACAGGATGGCGGACAGATGCAGGATGCTCCCCGGGCCCCAATCTTCCCGTCTGCAATACCACCCGAAACGAAGACACCTGTTGCGGATACCAATGGTGAACCTGAAGATCTTGAGAGAGAGATCGATGCGCTGGACTCCATGGACCTTAATCTTGTCACATCACGGATACGGAGCGAGTGCAGGACGCTCGTAAAACATCTCGACCTTGACCACCTGCTCGAACGCTGAGCCAACGGAGTTGATCACACATGACACCTGCAGTTCCCGTACCGGATGCCCTTGTCTTTATCGGTGCCGGTATCGTCATCGTTGGGATCATCGCCGCCATTGTATTCATCTGGTCCTGGTCCCGGGCGGGTGTGACACCCGCAACCAGTACAGAGGCCGTACGGGTCAAAAGACTCGATTACCAGCCTGCCGCCCGGCCTGTGACACCCTTCATCCGGCCGCCAGTCTCCCGGCAACTCCGGTCACAAGCCGCACCATCAGTTCCAACGGCAGTCAGCGTGGTCGATGGCAGGATCGACATCGCTGACAGCACCCGGGCACTGGCAGAGAAATACACCCTTGCCGGGTTCACCCTTGCAACAGCCGATGGCCTCGTCTTCTCCACGAGCGGGAGTCCCTCGGCAATGGAAGACGCTGCCCGGTATGGCGGGAGCCCGCAGCACGAGGGGCTGCAGGAATCGGCAGGGCTCACGATCTTTACCATCACCCACCAGGGCATCGGTTTGACCGGCATCATCCGTTCGGAGAAGAGAATGACAGGCGACATGATCCGCAGGATCGAGAGCGACACCCAAGAGATTTTAAACCGGTGGATATAACACGAATATAAGCGGAATCCGGTAAGCGTTACCCAGATTACCGGTTTTTTCCAGTGTCGTCAGGTCCCTTATGGTAAAGGTCTATACAATCGCTTCCGGCAAAGGTGGGACAGGAAAGACCACCGTCTCCGTCAACCTCGGCACCATGCTCGCCCAGCTCGGGAAAGAGACCTGTCTTATGGACGCCGACATCGGAATGGCGAATGTCGGGCTCATCCTTGGCATGCAGGACGTTCCGGTAACCCTCCACGAGGTCCTTGCCGGCACCGCGGAGGTCAGTGATGCAACCTACAGCGGCCCCGCCGGCTTAAAGGTCATTCCAAGCGGCATCTCCCTCCAGGGATTCCAGCAGGCAGACCCGGAGAAGATCCGGGACGTCATGGGCGAACTGGTAAAAAAGTTCGAGTTCCTCTTGATCGACGCCCCGGCCGGCATCAGCAGGGA
>NZ_PIZH01000203.1 GCF_002835825.1 Methanoregula sp.
AACAAAAAGATATAAACTATCCTCTCCGTCGGCAGCGTAAGATGTGTATAAGAGCAAGATACGGGGCGGCTCACAGTCCTCCAGCGCACCCTCCGCGACCTGAAAGTCCCGACCGTCATCGTTATCGAGGGGTGGAACGCTTCAGGGATCACCATGGCCATCCACGAGATCGTGCACGGGCTCGACCCCCGCGGGTATGCGCTGCACTCCATTGAGAAACCCTCGGCCGAGGAGAAAAGCCACTCGTTCCTCTGGCGGTTCTGGCTCCGATTACCGGCAAAGGGCCGTATCGCGCTCTTTGCCCGGAGCTGGTACAGCCGGGCCATCTCCGAAGAGATGCAGAAGCATGCCTGGGAAAAATCCCTGAAAGGGAGGATCAGCCAGATCAACACGTTCGAGCGCCAGCTCAGTGATGACGGTGTGGTCATCCTCAAGTTTTTCCTGCACATCACAAAAGAGGAGCAGAAGATCCGGCTCGAGGAGCGGGAGAGGAACCCGCTCACGGCATGGCTCGTGACACCGTCCATCTGGAACATCCACCGTCATTACGAAGACTCGCTGCCGCTTATTGACGATTTTATCGAGCGGACGGACACGGACTACGCACCCTGGACGCTGGTGGAGGCAATGGACCGCAAGTTTGCGATCCTGAAAGTCTATTCAACGATCATAAAAACTCTTGAGAAACGGATTGAGGCGGAACAGGAGAACAAATCGAAGAAAGGCAGGGCAAAGGAGATCACAAAACCCAAGAAGAACGCGGTGAAGCGCCGTTCGCATGCCGACAAGGACTATACCCGGGAGGAACTCATGGAGACATTCTCCAGCCTCCAGATAGAAGTCCTCGAACTCCAGTACCTCCTCTTCAAGCGGAAGATCCCGCTCATCATCGTGTACGAGGGCTGGGACGCGGCAGGGAAAGGCGGCAACATCACCCGGGTCACGCGCTTCATGAACCCCCTTGGCTGTTACGTTGTCCCGGTCTCAGCGCCAACCGATCACGAACAGGGGTACCACTACCTGCGACGGTTCATCAAGCACTTCCCGGCCGGGGGCGACATTGCAATCTTTGACCGGAGCTGGTACGGGAGGGTGCTCGTGGAGCGCGTGGAGGGACTCTGCACCGAGCCCGACTGGCAGCGGGCCTACCAGGAGATCAACGAGATGGAAGAGGACTTTATCTCTTCCTCCGGCGGCGGGATCGTCAAGTTCTGGCTGGAGATCAGCAAAGACGAGCAGCTCAAACGGTTCAATGAACGGGCATCCGATCCCAAGAAAGTGTACAAGATCACGGACGATGACTGGCGGAACCGCGAGAAGTGGGACCAGTACGAAGTGGCCATTGACGAGATGCTTGCCCGGACAAGCACAGAGATCGCACCCTGGACGGTTGTCGAGTCTGACGATAAATGGTTTGCCCGGGTAAAAGCCCTGAGAACCGTGATCGCTGCGGCGCAGAACCTCCTCTGATCATAACTCAGGGAAATCCCCGGTGCAGCCCTGCATCGCGGGCAATTCTGACAGCACGGGTGTACTCGCCAACGGTGATGCCGCGGCGCAGCGCAGGGGACGTTTCCTCAGCCCGACCAAGTACCTGCCATTCCGGACGGTACTGGTCCATGATATTCACGTACGTGTCCGGCGATATCTCCTCCGCGATCCAGGGCAGTACGAGGTCGCTTCCGGCAAGGTTCTCCGGCAGCACCAGGTGACGGACAAGGAGCCCCCGGACCGCGATGCCGTTTTCGATGACCAGATCGTTCACCTGCCGGTGCATCTCGCGGATCGCAGCCTTATTGACATCCACATACTCCGGAGCCCGGGAGAGATCCGCGGCAATCGCATTGCTCCCGTACTTGGCATCCGGCATGTAGATGTCGACGATCCCGTCCAGGAGCCGGAGGGTCCGAGCGGAATCATATCCCCCGGAATTGTACACGATCGGTACTGTAAGTCCCTGTCCTGCGGCAATGCCAATGGCCCGGATCAGCTGCGGGACGATGTGCGAAGGGGTGACGATGTTGATGTTGTGGCAGCCGGCGTCCTGCAGCCGGATCATGATCTCTGCCAGTTGTTGTGGAGTGATCTCACTTCCCTGCCCGCACTGGCTGATGTCAGAGTTCTGGCAGAACCGGCAGGCAAGGTTGCAATGCGTAACAAAGATCGTGCCGGATCCGCCGGTGCCAACCAGCGGAGGTTCTTCCCAGAAGTGCGGGCCGTAACTGGAGATAACCGGAAGAAGGCCCGTGCGGCAGAAACCCTTCTCGTCTTCCAACCGGTTTACCCCGCACTTCCGGGGGCAGACGGTGCAGGATGAAAGAAGGGAATATGCCCGGTCCGACCGCTCGGAGAGTTCACCGGACTCAAGAAGCTCACGATATGCCGGTTGTCGTTTATCAGGTTTCATATCCGCGGGAACCGCCCGCGATCACTCCCCAGACGCGCGAGAGTCTTCCATTATCTTCCCGTCCAGCGCAGTCACGAACCTGAGGCCGTCGCAGGCCGCAGCAACAAGGTCTTCGATCCCCATCCGCTGCTCGATCTCCTTCACCTCTTCAAGCACGGCGCTCGTTGCCGGCATCTTCGGCACAGCCCGGCAGGCAAGGTCGCCTGGTTTTGCATCGAAGGTTCCGATCCGGCGGGCGATCGTGATCGTCTCTTCCTTGTCAAAGGTGATCAGCGGGCGGATGACGGGTACTGTTGCCGCCTCTGCGACAACGCCAAGATTCGCCAGCGTCTGGGACGCCACCTGCCCGAGGTTCTCCCCCGTCACCACTGCGAGGGCGCCCTCATGTACCATCAGCCGGGCTGCGACCCGCAGCATGAACCGCTTGCAGATCACGCACCGGTAGCGGGGCTGAACTTTGAGCCGGCTCATGGCATCGAACAGCGGTTCGCTGTCTGCGATTACGAGCGGAACCGGGTTCCCGGAGCACCAGAGCGAGAGCCTGCGATGGTTCTCGATCGCTGCGGCCGTTACATCGGTCCCCGCCCAGCGCCCGGCATCGAGATAGAGGTGCGTAATCTCGCAGCCGCGTTTCATCGAAAGCCATGAAGCTACAGGCGAGTCGATCCCTGCGGAAAGGAGGACGAGCACCCTCCCCTGCGTACCCCACGGCAGACCGCCCGGCCCGGCAATGCGTTTGTCGTACACGAGCCCGCCGAAATCCCGGACCTCGACAAAGACCTCGTACTCCGGGGCATCAAGGTCAACGGAGAGGCCGGGGATGTTGTCATAGATGAACGACCCGCTCTCCGTCCCGAGTTCCTGGCTCGTCAGGCCGGTCTTGTACTGCCGCTTTGCCCGCACAGCAAAACTCATTCCATCGGAAAGGTGCTTTTTTGCCCGGGATAGGGCCACCTCTTTCAGATCGTCAAGATCCGTTGATGTCCGGTGGCAGGTGCTCACGTCAATGATCCCAAAGACCCGCGACACTATACCGGCAACCTTCTCCGGCTCGCCGCCATAGATCAGGATTCTCCCGCGGGGGGTTTCGTACCGGCAGTCCATGCCGGCAGCGCCGATGGCCTTCCGGATATTGCGCAGCAGCATGCCGATGAAATGGCGCTTCACCGGTTCGCTTTTTAAGAAGAGCTCACCGTACCGTGCCATGACAAGGGACTCTGGTGACGGGTGATCGCGGGCTGCTGGCATGGTACCGGAATAATTGCTGTTCAAGGGTGATAACGATTCGTGAGTCTGATACCTTCAGCAAGTCGAAGAACGCTTCGCGTTCTTCGAAGAACTTCGTTCTTCTCATCTCACAAGTCTGATGACTTGTTCGATTCTCCAGCCTCAGGTCTGATGACCCTCGGCACAACATAATCATTAAATCACGGCAGTGAATAGTGTACTGAAATGGCGAAGAAAGCGACAAAGAAAGCTGAAGAAGAACCGCTCAAGTTGTTTTACATCTTTTACAACCAGGAGCGGTGGGACAACTGGTTAAAGACCTTGTCCGAAGCGAGTTTCGATGATGATGGCAAAGGCGATGAGTTGCCCGAGGGCTTCCGGATCCTTGACGGGTTCTCGGTGGACATCACTATCGAGGTATTGAAGATCGTCAAGCTCTACCAGAACAAGCGCTTTACCCGCGACGAGGCCCTGGACAAACTTGCGGCTGTTGAAGCGATTGTCATGTCAACCTCCCCGAACCCTGACCTTGAGG
>NZ_PIZH01000204.1 GCF_002835825.1 Methanoregula sp.
AATTCCACCGGGAAATCGTACAGTGTCTCCACCTCATCCAGCCACATACTCCCCCGAAATAACATCTCACCCCACCCCTGTTTTTGCCTGAATACTACCAGATCCTCTCCCGCATAATACCGGTCGGCCCGGTTCAGAGTGGAAAAACAGCCCGTTGCAGCGCAAGAACCCGGCAGGCGTGTTCGGCAAGGGACGTGAACTGGTACGCTTCATCAAGGGTTTTTCCAGCGGCGAACGTACCATGCCCGCGGACGATAACGAGTTTTGTTTTCGACAGTGCGGATGCAACAGTGTCGGCGATCTCCTGTGAACCCGGTGCGCCACCGACAACGGGAATTGTTGGGCAGAACATCTTTCCTTCGCTGTCCTCAGGAATGATAGTGTCCATTACGAGCGATGCAGCAACCGCGGCCTGAGGGTGAGCATGGACAATGGCCTGATGGGCGGAACTCTGGTACACGGCAACGTGGACCCGGTACTCGCTGGATGCCAGTGGAGGAACCGGCCCGCCAAACGGGACAAAGACAAGTTCTTGCACATCATCAAGGTATTCACCGGTCCGCTTGATGAAAAAACCTTCATCTCCTTTGCGGAGACTGATGTTGCCGAAATTGCCGCCAACAAGATGTTCGGCAAAAAGGCGTTTACCGATCCGTTCGAATTCCCGGGTTGGTATGCTGGGGTGTGTCACGTTTTTCCTTTCCGTCCGCATGAGGGGGAATTAATGGAACCGGATCCCCACGTCCCGCATCTTGTTGTACCGGGCGATGTTGAGCAGGAGGGGAGTCAGGGACTCAACCATGGAGGAGACTGAGAGCGGACCGGCATCAAATGCTTTCAGATGGGAGATGCGGTTGACAACTGCCATCACTTCCTTCTTCGCATCCGCATCATCACTGCAGACAGGGACGGAATAATCAAGTTCCTCGTCAAGCGCTTTCCACTTGTTTGCAGCAATCGTGTTGAAGGCCGAACAGATCCGTGCCTCCTTTGGGAGCATCTTCTGGATCATCAAAGCTGCAGATCCTTCGTTTGGGGGAACAAAGACAAAGTGGTCCTGCTTCTCCATGGGGTTGACAGGGCTTACCACAATCTTATTTTCAAAACCGTGAAGTGTTGCAAGCGTCCCTGCCACGTGCTTGAAGGGAATTGCAAGGATCACAATATCTGCTGCATCGATGGCAGCCTGGTTGGTGACACCATTGAGAGAACAGGTCTTTCCGCGTTTCAGGAGTTGTTCGCGGCCCATTATGCAGGTCGCTTCGGCCTTGTCCTGCTCCCGCGATCCAACAACAACATCATAGAACGGGGAGAGGCGCATCGCCATCCCCTCCCCGATATCGCCTGTTCCCCCGACAATACCGATCTTCATTCATTCCACCAGGGGCTTTAAGAGGGTCTCCAGTGTCCCTGCATCCGTGACGCCTTCGAGAGACTGGACAACCCTGCCATCTTTCTCAATGATAAGGGTGGGTACGACACGTATGCCGTATTTTTCGGCAAGATCCATGTGCTGGTCCACATCAATCTTCCGGATCTCGACTGCATCACCCATCTTTTTTGCCAGTTCCTCGATGATAGGGGTCTGCATCTTGCAGGGTCCGCACCATGTGGCAAAGAAATCAAACAACACCGGTTTGCTCATTTGGATATACCCGGTAGAGTTGTCGATGAAAAAAAAGATAAACCTATGGTATTGTTACTTGGAGAGGATCTGCATGATGATCCTGCCATAGGCAGGCCGGGTGATGATGACCCCTACCAGCACACCGAGGATGGTGATGATGGCAAAACCCTTCAGGGTCGAGAGGTCCATGAGGGCCAGGGGGACCATCGCTATGATTATCGTTGCCGCTGCGGCAACAATGATACCCAGTGCCCGGGCAAGCCGTTTGAGATAGAGGTTCGGTGAAGGCACCTTTCCTTCATGCAGGATCTCGTCCGTGATGATGACCAGCTGGTCAATACCGGTTCCGAGAACGGCAATCAGACCGGCAATAGTCGGAAGGTCCATCTGGAACCTGATGGCTGCAATGAACCCCAGCAGGATGACGACTTCCGAGGCATTGATGAGTATCATGGGGAGAACCATGCCGGGCTCACGGTACCGGTAATACACCGCACACCCCACGGCACCAAGGGCGCAGAGGCCGGCAAGGATACTCATCATCTTGTAGCGTTCTCCAAGAGGTGCGGATGTGCTCCCCGATCCGGCAACGGCGACATCAACCGGAAGGGCCCCGGCACGCAGGTGAATCTCCAGGCTCGTTGCCTGGTCTGCTCCGGCATTGCCGGTACCTGTAGAAGCCACCATCCGCCGTGTCGTGGTTGTCTTTAACGATGAGGCAAGATCCGAGCTCAGTGGTGCCGAGTAGACGGTCTTGTTATCGAGGATCATTGCAAGGTAGTGGTTTTCCGGATCATCGGTTGCGCCGTACCGGATCGCAGCGTCCTGGAATGCCTGCGCCCCGGCTTCGTTCAAGGTGAACTCAACGCCCCAGGAATTGGTCTGGAGATCTTTCTGGGGCCTCTGGACGCTGGTAATCACATCGCCAAAGAGCACGTGTTCAGTCTGGTTGCCGACAGTCTGGACCCGTATCTCGAACTTGCCCTGCTTGCCGACAATCTCCTGTGCTTCAGCCATATCCACGCCGGCAAGCTCGACACGGATATACCGGACCACGTTGTTCATGCCGGCAAGGGTATTGACCTTTGCATCCTTGGTGCCAAGGCTGTTGATCTTGGTCTCAAGAATCGTCTTTACATGGCTTCCGGTATCCTTGGAAACCCCCTGCTGGTAACTGGTCAGTTTCCCGCCGGCTTCGGCAAATTTCTGCTCCAGCTCAGCCTGGGTGTAATACTTCCGGATCTCGATATGGTTCTCATCAATGAGTTCGATATCCGCATCAAGGCTGTTAGACAATTTCGTGACGAATTCCTGGAGGGGTTCATCCGTAGTGAACCCGACCACCTCTGCCCGGAGCTCAAGCTGGATCCATGCTCCCTGCTGGAGGTCTAAACCATACTGGAGGTTTGTCGCAAGGTGGCCATTCTCGTCGATATGGGGCCCGATTGCCACCAGGGAGAGGATAACGAGAATAATCAGCGTTGCAACGCGCCAGTCCGTCAGAATTGCTTTGAGTTCAGCGGAATTCATCGTACACCTCCTTTCTGCACGTACCATTTCAGGATGGCCGCATTGGTCAGCCAGGTATTGATGACATCAAAGAGAAGCCCGATGAGAAGCACTGCAGAGATCTCCATGAGGATCTGGATCGATCCAATCCAGGATACAATAAAGAGGGCGGTGATCGCGGCAAAGGTAGTTGAGGTCATGACGATCCCCGTGTGGAAAGCCCCCGCCAGTTTCTCCTGCAGTTTTCCCTGGCGTTTCAGTACACGGTTGGTGAGCAGGATATCGCTGTCCACAGAATAACCGATAAGCATCAGAAGGGCTGCCGTTGTCCCCAGGGTCAGCGTGATACCGACAAAGTTCATCGCTGCCGCGGTCATGACGATATCGGCAAAAGCAGATAGCACAACGGCAACACTGGGAACAAACGTCCGGAATGAGAGAAAGACCACGATTGCCATGCCGATAAAGGAAAAGATCAGGGCAATGAAGGCCTGGTATTGCAGTGATTTACCGAATGTTTCGCTGATCTGGTTAATGCTGGCATCCGGGTATTTCTGCCCGACAAGGATTGCAAGAGACCGGGACTGGGTGTCATCCATGGTCCCGAACTTGAGAAATTTTGCATCGTTCATATTGCTGATATCGACAAGAGGATACCCTGCAAAGACAGTCCGCAACTCGTCGTGCGTATCGGTTGTCCGGATAGTAACCGCGGTGCCTCCTGAGAAATCAAGGCCGGGGGTAACCGGCATTCCCGTCGACATCATGTTGAAACCGATGAAGATGAGGGAAAGTACAAGAAGCACGAGCGGGATAACTACCAACTGCTTTGGAGAATATTTCTCGATGTTATAGTTGATCAATCCCATGTCTTACTCATCTGTTGATGCACGATTAAATAGTTATCAGGCCAGTATGGTGAGAACGTTGTTGTTTCAGCGTCGTAAACGAGTCCGCGCGGACGCGGATTTCATGATTGCGCAGAAAATTTTTGTTTCTTTTTTAATTGTCGGAATTTGCTAAAGGG
>NZ_PIZH01000205.1 GCF_002835825.1 Methanoregula sp.
CATGAAGCTCGATGACCTGCGCAGCATCCTTCTTTCAGAGCGGGAAACCGGGAGGCTGACATCGGTCTCTCCGGATTTTTATGAAAAAGGGCATGCCGAGCTTGCGGCCATCACAAAGAAAGTCTACGAGTTCGAGGACCCGTTCTCCGACGAAGCGCGTTCGCTTATCGATGAAACCCTTTCAATCCGGGAGACCCTTGAGGACATCTTCTCCCTCCGGACCCGGAAGATCCTCGCGCTGACAGTGATGCATGCCGAGGGTAATTACTATGACCGTGAAGAGGTGAAGCGGATGATCCCGGCAGAGCGCGAGATGTTCGAACAGATCACGGCCGCGATCGAACAGTCCCAGGGGCTCCTTATCCGGAACCGCTCCCATGTTCCGATCACCTCCCCACGGCACGCTGCTCCAGTCCCGGCTGCAGCACCAGTGCCACTTGCGGTCAGCAATGAGGATGCACTCGAGGAAATAGCCGAGCCGGGAGAGATGGCAGAAGAAGCAGATACCCCGGCAGTGCCGGCAGGCACGGTACCGGCTCCCATGGCTGCAGCCCCTGCCGGATCAGGGCCGATCACCCATCCCTGCACCCTGGTACGGGTACTGCAGGACATGGATACGTTCATGGGGGTGGATGGGAGAGTTTATACCCTCTCAAAGGGAGATATAGTGACGCTTCCTGAGCGGAATGCTGCGGTCCTTACCGAGCGCAACATAGTCTTAAATATCAACCTCTGCAAATAATATAGGTATTCGTCATCAGGACTATCGGTGAAATTTTCATGAAGATGCCAGCAAAATTTACGACCTACTGCCCCTTCTGCAGGAGCCACCAGGTGCACGAGGTCGAGAAGGTAAAGAAGGGCAAGACAACCGGTCTCCACTGGATTGACCGGCAGAAAGCCCGGAGAAGCAATGTCGGAAACCGGGGTAAGTTCTCCAAGGTGCCCGGTGGCGACAAGCCGACAAAGAAGATCAACGTCCGGTACCGCTGTGTCACCTGCAAGAAGGCGCACCTGCGCAAGGGTTACCGTGTCGCGAAATTCGAGCTGACGGAGTAAACGAACATGGTAAGCCAGATCAGGGAAAACCGGAGCAAATTCTTAAAGGTAAAGTGCCCCGACTGTGAGAACGAACAGGTCCTCTTCGAGAAGGCCAGCACAGTCGTCAAGTGCGTAGTCTGTGGCAGCGAGCTTGCAACACCCGCAGGCGGACGTGCGAACATCAAGGCCGAGATCGTCCAAGAGCTCCAGTGAGTCGTCTCATGGCAGACAGGGAGTGGCCCCAGGAATCAGAACTGGTCGTCTGTACGGTCGAGAACGTCAAGGACTTCGTTGCCTTCGTCTCGCTCGATGAATACGGCGGCCGCCAGGGGCTCATCCCCATATCAGAGATCGCCACGGGCTGGATCAAGTATATCCGCGACCATATCCGCGAGGGCCAGAAGATCGTCTGCAAGGTCCTCAACGTTGACCGGTCCCGCGGCCATATCGACCTTTCTTTAAAGGATGTCAACGAGCACCAGCGCCGCGAGAAGATCCGCGACTGGAAGAACGAGTCCAAGGCAAAGAAGTGGCTCGGGTTTGTCGCGGAACAGACAAATGAACCTCTCGCATCCATCGAGGACGTCATCTACAAGAAGTATGGGGCGTTCTACCCGGTATTCGAGGACCTCGTCATCGATCCCGAGACCACGTTAAAGAAACTCGGTTTCTCTAAAAAAATCTCCGAGATTCTCCAGAAAGTTGCCGGCGAGAGCGTCAAGGTCCCCCATGTAGAAGTGACCGGCCACCTTATCCTGGAATCGACCCGTCCGGACGGTGTTGAGGTAATCCGGAAGGCACTGGAGAAGGCAAGCGCCACGAAGAGTGCCGGCGCAGAGATTGAACTGTTATACCTTGGCGCACCCACGTACCGCATCAAGGTGAAGGCCCCGGATTACAAGGCTGCCGAGAAGGCGATCGAGAAGTCCGCCAATGCAGCAATTGCGGTTCTCGAGAAGTCCGGGGGCGAGGGGAAGCTCGTCAAAAAACCGAAGTCCGGGAAGTAATACACAATGACCGGCCGAATACGGCACTGCCCGGCAGACCATATCTATACCCTTTCTTTAACCTGTCCTGCCTGCGGGAAACCTACTTCCGTTGCCCACCCGGCACGGTTCTCTCCCGAAGACAAGTACGGCAGGTACCGCAGGCTGGCAAAACATGATTGAGGAAATAGCGGTCCGGTATGTCGATGGCTACCCGGAAAAACCCCTTTCTGCCCCAATCCTGATCGAGGGACTTCCCGGCATCGGGCAGGTAGGAAAGCTCGTTGCCGAGTACATGATCCACATGCTCTCGGCCGAAAAGATCGGGGAGATCCACTCAATCTACTTCCCCCCGCAGGTTGTTCTCGAAGAGGATGGTCTCGCACGGCTTGCCCGGAACGAGATCTTTCTGTACCGCGAGGAGGGGAAGCGCGATGTCGTCTTCCTTGTTGGTGACCACCAGAGCACGTCAGGGGAAGGCCACTATATCCTTGCCGACAGCTATTGCGATATTGCACAGGAACTGGGCGTGAAGCAGATTTACACCATCGGCGGGTTCGGGGTAGGCCACCTGGTCAACGGGCCGCGGGTACTCGGGGCAGTGAACAAAAAGGAGCTCCGTCTCCCGCTGGAAGAGGCGGGTGTCACGTTTGACCGCGATGAACCGGGCGGTGGGATTGTCGGCGCCGCCGGCCTGATCCTCGGTCTCTCTGCCGGTAGGGGAATCGATGCCGTCTGTCTCATGGGTGAGACGAGCGGATATCTCGTGGACCCGATGGCAGCCGCAAGCGTCCTTTCGGTGCTCTCGAAACTGATCGACCTGCCTGTTGACCCGACCAAGCTCAACGACCGTGCCGCCGAGATGGAGAAGGCCATCGAGAGCATGGTCGAGGGTGAGAAGGGGAAGGACGAGGAACTGAGTTATATCGGGTGATGCCAGTCCATCATGACCGGAATGGTATTCTCCTTTTGATCTCTCTCCTTAATTTCAGGGTTCATTCAGGATGGGTGGGAGCAGTAATATGGATACCATCGCTGCGATCGGGGATTCGACTATCCGTGTAGCCACGGAAGAGGATATCCCCCGGCTTGCCTGTCACCACCGGCTGATGTTCGAAGAGATCCAGGAGAGCACCGGCACCGCACCGGATCCCGCAGTCATGGCGGTACTGGAGAAGGAATATGCGGCAAAACTGGCCCGTGAATTTAAATCCGGAACCTGCATCTCATGGGTCGCTGTTGACGGTGACCGGATTGTTGCGAGCGGTGCGGTTAGTATTCTTCAGTACGTGCCGGTTCCCCACGATCTCTCGTGCCAGGTTGCATTCCTCCACAGTGTCTACACGGAGAAAGAATACCGGCACCAGCATTATGCCTCCCGTATCACCCGGGAAGCGGCCGACTTTTGCCGGGACCGCGGGATCAAACGGTTATACCTTTTCGCAAGTAATGCCGGAATCCCTATGTATGAAAAGATCGGCTTTGTCCCCGTCCCGAATATGATGCTGCTCCTCCAGTAACCGGAAACAAAGCAGGGCATCCATCTTCTCCTCTCTGAAAAGTCCTTCCGGCTTATCCTTTTTGCAGGAACGCGATGATCTCCCCGATATCCGGCACCGAATGGATCGGGTACACCTTCACAAACACAACCTTCTGATTCCCATCGACAATGATGTTCGCCCGCTCCGAAAACCCGTTCGCGTCCCGGAAGATCCCATACTTCATGGCAACGGCGCCGTGCGGCCAGAAGTCGCAGAGGAGCCGTGTCTTTGTGATCCCGAGGCTCTTTGCCCAGGCCTCCTTGCAGGGCCGCGAGTCCACGCTCAGCCCGACAGCCACACAGCCAAGTTCCGCGAACCGTTCCTGGTTCTCCTCAAGGGATTTCATCTGTGCTGCACAGAACTCCGTCCACGCGAGCGGGTGGAATGAGAGGAGCACGCGTGATCCTGCGTGTTCGTAAAGACCAAAGGTCTTGTCGTTCTGGTCTTTTACCGCGAAATTCTCTGCCATGTCGCCAGGTTGTACCATGCCGGACTGTGCCATACGTTTACCCTGCATGGGGAGTTGTTTTTCGGATACATGAGTGTTTGGATGGTGGTACAT
>NZ_PIZH01000206.1 GCF_002835825.1 Methanoregula sp.
CTTCTGCATCCGGTTAATCCGGGTGCAGAAACGGGCATTCCGCAAAGATATATGGGAATTCTGGCGAAACGGACGTTAAATTGAAGTTTTTAAAACGGAGGAAATACTGCGCCAGAATGACCAAAAACGCCTTAAATATGTGGCCAAAATCCGGGCTTCGACGGGCTTTCGACGGAAACTTTTTATATTATCAGGCGTCAACTCTCATTATCAAAACCCGATTGCGGTTTTGAGGTGTTTAAATGGGAACTAAAATTGGAAAAGAAAAGATTCAGCGCGAAAAGGGATACCTCTACTTCATTGGCAAGGACGGGTATGTCTGGGCAGCCCCGATGAAGCACAACAAGTCCGGCAAGAAGAAGAAAGTCGGAACTGAGAAGGTAGCCAAGGAAAAGGGCTACATGTACTACATTGGCAAGGACGGCTTCGTCGCCAAGGCCAAGATGAAGAACGCATAATCTCACTTTTTCCTTTTGCACGCAGGAATGCCGGCAAACGCCGGCAATCCTGCTCATATTTTTGCCCTGTGGGGGAGATTCTCGCGATGGGTCCACATATCCGTTTTTTCCCTGCGGCCAGCAATCCCAAGTTTGAAGAATCCCGGCGGGAATGTGGATTGTAGCAGGATTCCTGTGATCGGATGAACCATGTCCACGCTGGTTGATGCGTCTTTTCGGGAATGGACACTCGGGCTTGATCAACGGGAGAGCAGGATCTCACTCTTCGAGCATATCCGGAATATCCCTTATTCCTTTTCGGTCCGGATGACCAGTCCTGACACCGCACCGGAACAGATCCTGTCCGCTGGGAAAGGATACTGCGGCCCCAAACACTACCTTCTCGCGGCAATGTACCGAAAACTGGGCCTCGAAGTTGTTTTTGCCACGTTCCCGTTTCTCTGGAATGATCCGGACTTCCAGTATCCACCCCATCTCCGGACACTTGCAGCTGCAGTACCAATAGCCTATCACCTTGCCTGCCGGGTACGGATCAACGGCCGCTGGGTACTGGTGGACGCAACATGGGATCCGCCTCTTGCGCGTGGAGGCTTTCCAGTCAATGAGCATTGGGACGGGCTCTCGGAAACGCGGTGTGCGGTAAAACCGCTCCGGTCGGCAATCCGCACAGCATACTGTCGCACGGGAACCAGTGAACCCTGTCGGGACAACCGCGCAAGGGAACTGAACACTCTCGATGGAGAGCAGCACTGTCGGGATCAAACGGAACATTCCCGGTTTTTTTCTACGCGGACGGGGATGCGAAGTCCCGAAGAGATGGATAAGATTGCACGCTTTTACCCGGCATTCGAATCATGGCTGGAGAAGGTTCGGGACCAGAAATAACTCATCACATGCTTTTTTCTTCAGCAGAGAGGTCGTTGAGATCCCGTACCTTCATGGTAGCTGCAAACGTTCGGGCAAGGAGCGGATTTGCTGCCTGCGGCGGGAGCCCGAGGAGGGCAGCAGTCCGTTTCGTGAACTCTATTATGTCGGAGGTGCCGGTCTCCGATGCCTGGATGACGGCTTTGTGGATCATCTCAAGGTATGAAGCTGCCTGGTCCATCCGGTCGTACACTGCCTTACCGCTCCGCGGTTCGTCCCAGGCTGAAAGGAGGATCCGGATATTACGGGTACGCTTGAGTCTCTGTAAAGACCGCACGGACTTTCGTGCATCGTCATAGACCGGCAGGTCTCCTGCCACCGGAACGGCATCCCCGGAGAAGAGTGCACCCTCTCCCTTCAGGAAGAGGGAGATGGAGCCGGGGGAGTGGCCGGGGGTGTGGATCACTTCGAGGTCATAATGCCCCGACCCGTCAGGATCGATGGTATCGCCATCGACAAGTTCGTGATCGAGAGGGACCGGGCCCCCGACAAGAGTGGAGAAGCCCGGCACCGGCCTCTCGCGGTTCTGCAGGTCAGTATCTTCGATCCACCTCCGCTCGGCTGAATGCGCCATGACCGTGCAGCCCGTTGCATCCCGGATAGCCTTCGCCGCTCCTATATGGTCCGGGTGGGAGTGTGTGAGGAGAATGAGGGATATTTCCGCCGGATCGCGGCCGATCGTTCGGATATAGTCAAAAATCGTCTCCTCGCATCCGGCCACGCCGGTATCAACAAGGGTAATCGTATCGCAGGCAATGATAAAAGAATAGACGAACCGGTCGAGGGCAACACCCGGAGCAACAGGGACCTTAAACGGGTGCCTGATTGCGTGGATTGCCGAAGATATCTGCAGTCTCCTCCCCTCCTTGTATGAAAATATTAGTTCTCCCGGGTCTTGAGCTGGATGCCTTCCACCTCTTTTCACTACAACCATTGCAGGGATCATGGGGGGCGATCCCCCCTGTAACGAACCATCTGCAACCAGGAGACCGGGCAGGAAGAAATGGTAAAAGGGAGTTTTAAAAAACCACAGAACAGTCATGGGCCCGTCGTGATTCGAACACGAGATCTTCGCCGTGTGAAGGCGACGTCATAGCCAACTAGACCACGAGCCCAAAATGCATCGACCGGGAATCGAACCCGGGCTATAGGCTTGGAAGGCCTAAGTCATGCCTCTAGACCATCGATGCACTGTGCTCTACAATTTTGGCGGGGAGGTGTATTAAGGATTGTCACTGCCTGGTGTCCGGAGCAATGGATGGCGCAGCGGCGTTCTTTCGGGGAGAGGATACTCTGCGCCCATTGATAAGGGATCTTCCTGAAAAAGACAAATTCACAATCCTATGGAGAAAAAAGAGGGAATAATCAGTATCCGCGGAGCTCCGCTTCAACCTTCTGGAGGTTCGCGATCCGCTTCTCGAGCGGCGGGTGGGTGGACAGCAGTTCCATGATGGAGTTTCCGGAGAGCGCCGGGATAATGAAGAACGCGTTTGCCCCCTCGACCTTTGCCTTCGCATCGGGAGGAATGACATCAATCCTCCCGCTGATCTTGTTCAGGGCAGAGATGAGCGCCCGGGGGTTCCGGGTGATCTGGGCGCTTCCCCGGTCTGCGGCAAACTCGCGGTACCGGGAGAGTGCGAGGATCAGGAGCGTGCTGATGGCGTAGACGATGATCGAGACGATCCAGATGACAATCCATGCCCCGCCGTTTTCCCGGTTATTACCGCCGAACAGTGCAGAGAAGAAGAAGCTCTGCATGATCATCGAGGCGATCATGGCGATGAAACTGGCAAGCGTCATCGTTAAGATGTCGCGGTTCTTGACATGGGAGAGCTCGTGGGCGAGCACAGCCTCCAGCTCCTCCTTATTCAGGAGGCGCATGATCGAGTCCGTGCAGGCAACCACTGCATGCTTCGGGCTCCTCCCGGTGGCAAAAGCATTGGGCACCGGGCTTTGCATGATGGCGATCCTCGGCATCGGCAGGTCGGCCTCCCTGCAGAGTTTCTGGACCATCATGTGAAGTTCGGGGCGCTCATCCGCCTCAACGATCTTGGCACCGGTGCTCCAGAGCACCAGCTTGTCGGAGAAGAAGTACTGGACAAATCCCATGCCGATGGCAAGAACGATGATAAACCAGTAACTCACGCCGAATGCGAGGAGGATGGTCATGAATACGAGGTACAGCAGGAGCAGTAACAGTCCCGTGAACCAGACCCTGGCAGTTAAGCCCCAGTCGCGTTTCCATTCCATAATTAGTACATCTTTCTATCACGCACTCATAAATCAATCGACAGGTGCAATCCCCTCGCGGGTATACCGCTGGTGCAGGAGAAATACAGAAACCTATTTTTTTGTCAACATCGTTTGTGGTACCAATGGCTGAAGCAGATCCCGAAGCACTGGCTGATGTGGCATATGGTATCTTCGAGCACCTGCTGAACCGCGGTCTGCAGGAAAAGGGGAAGTACCTGTATGCGCTGGTCGAGAGCGGAACCGATTTTACTGAGGACCTTGGCGAGATCTTCTCGAAATTCCAGGAGGAATACCCGCAGCTGGCTGAAGCCATGCTCGCCCGGTTCTCCGATGTCGGTACGATATTCCGGATGCTCTGCGAAGGGGAAGGGGTAATCCCCACGAAAACAACGCAGATGTACTGGATTGTACTGGACGCCCCCGGCAGTGCCCCGGAAGCGATCGAGGACGAGAATGCCGGCAAATGGCTGATCTTCCAG
>NZ_PIZH01000207.1 GCF_002835825.1 Methanoregula sp.
ACCCAGGATGTCGCGATCGTTGATGCTCACGCAGATGCTGCAACAGCCCAGGAGGAAGTCGATTCTCTTGAGACCGTTGTTGATGCTGGTGTCAAGATCGCAGCAGCCAATCTGGCCGGCGGGGCTGCGAACGCATTTGCCTTCGCATGGGAAAATCCCGAATCCGTCCCGATTATCGTACAGAGAGTCACCCTTGACCGGACTGCAGCTGGAGGGACTGCAACTGCAGTCGCAGATGTCGGGACTGCTGTAGATGCAACGACCCATTCCGACAACCTGATCGACGGGGTAGACTTGAACGCAACCGGCCCTGTCGATAACATCACAGACAAGGGATCGAACGGCAAATCACGCCAGCGCCTCGATGCTAATGGCGGGACAACGGCTTGGATCACCGGGCAGATCCTGACCGAGGCTGCTGCAGCCCTGACCGGCAAGGTCTACATCGAGTACATCAAAGTCCGCGCCTGACTTTTCTTTATCTCCTTTTTTTTGAACCTCCCTGCATGAAAGAACCGCAGGAGATTGAACGAACATACATCTTCCGTGCCGAGGACGTGCTCATCCCCAGGACCGAGCAGGATCTCAAGGCTGCTGATCCACAGGCCGGCCTCAAGCGTAAGATTATCGCTACCAGTGAAAGAACCTGGAATGGTGACCTGTTCCCGGCAGAAGAGATCAAAAAGGCCGTCCAAGATGCTATCAAGCACAAAGAAACTGAAGGGTTTACATACTACCCGATCCCGCTGATACTGGACCACAGTTGGCAGTTCCTGGACAAGGTAGGGGCAACCTTTGATCTGACATTCGAGCCAGAAGTCAAGATCCGGAACAAGACAATCAAGAACGCCATGGTCGCATCGGTCGAGTTCTGGACCGGTACGCCCATGCTGGATGAAGTGGCTGCCCGAGTCCAGAAGGATCCTGAAGGAACGTTCTTCAGCGTCCGTATCCGCGGTCTGTTGAATTATGACCAGGACAAAGATGTCACATACTGGACGAACTTCCGCGTCATCCACATCGCCCCTGTTCTGGAACCGGCAGATCCTGATGCACAGATGATCGGAGAACTTGCCCGGAATCAGGCTGCAGAGCGGGGATCTCGCGACTTTTCTTTATCTGCCAACCATAAAAACCAAGAGACCATGCCGAAAGATGAAGACTTCAAGGCACTGGAGGACAATGTCAAGGACCTCTCTGCGAAAGTTGACAAATTCCTTTCACAGAAGGAAGCGGACAATGCCCAGAAGGCAGAGGAAACTGCAGCTGCCGATCTCACTGAGAAGGCAACCATTATGGCCGAGATCTTCGGACTCGACAAGGATGTTGACCGCAACTTTGTCAAGTCTCTCAGCAAGGATCAGCTCCTTGCCTACAAGGTTGATCTCGAACGCAGAGTGAACACCGGTACCTCCGAGAAAGGAAAGGCGGCCGGCGGTAGCGGCGGGGCTCCGTCCGTAGAGGATCTCGCCAAGAAACTCATGGGGGTGTGAGGTAACATGGTAGCGTATGCTACGTCACCCGTCAAGGAAGACCTCACCGTTGCACCGCTTCGGGCCAAGGTCCACGTGGCCGGAGTGACTGCTGATTCGGACGGGTTCTACTACAAGGCCCGGCAGCTGGTCGAGATTACCGGTGATGAGGAAGTCGGGATCGCGACGAACGCAAACAAAGCAATCGGCGTCCTCGAGGATTCGATCACCACGAAGACCAATCCGAACGGGCTTGACACCCGGACCAGGATTTCCGTTATCCCCTTCGGGTATCGCCGCGTCCTTCGGATGACTGCTGAGGGCCAGCTGACCGCGGGCCAGCGTGTCACACAGGGGACCACAAGCAAACAAGCCGTAAAGGCAGCCGCTGCACTTGCCGGTCTCGCAGCATCAGGTTCTGCAACCGCCAGCGCAGTTGACGCGACTCGCCCGACCGTCGCAATCTCCGGAGGCGTTCCGGCCGAGGAAATCATCGGTGTTGTGTGGAAGGGTGCAGCAAATGGGGCGGAGGCCCTGATCCTCGCACACTGAGGAAGGAGGAAAACACTATGGTAGGATCTGCATACAAAGACAAGGACCTCTCAGCGAGCAACAACCCGCTCACATCCCCGGAGGTCATTGAGGCCGCCATTAAGCTGGCGTACCACAAGAACCTGATCGGCCGGAAACTCCTCGGCTATCAGAACCTTTCGATCTCGACCGTTTCGACAATTGAAGAAGCTGACACTGTTGGGGACGTCGACTGGCTCTCCGAGAATGGCGCCCTGCCGAAACTCGACTTTGCCTTCGTAAAGGGCACCAAGCGGGTCCGCCCGTATGGTGGCTGGTTCGAAGTCACGGAGGAGCAGCAGGAAGACAATCTCGAAGATGAGATCCGTGTAATGATCAATAACACGGCTTATGCCATGTCATACTTCGAGGACCTGGTCATCTACAACGACATCATCAACGCGACCGGTATCAACTCGATCGATGCAACTCACCCCTGGGATGTTTCGACAGGTGCCGATGCCGGGGTCCCGCTGAAGGATCTGCAGAAGGCCAAGCGTACTGTGTCCGCGGCCACGAAGGGCCAGAAACCCGACACCATTGTCATCTCCGAATTGACTTTCGAGTACCTCACGGCATTCGATGCGATCAAAAACCGCCTCTACAACACCCAGGGCGCGGATGGATACGTCGTTACTGGGCAGGTCCCGACCCTTCTCGGCATGGTCGTTGTCCAGGATGATGCCGTTGATCCGAATGACACTGGCCAGTGCTTGGTGTTCAAGCAGAAAGACATCGGAGTATGGCAGGAACGTTACGCCATCCGGACCAAGAGCATACCCGGTTCAAACCTGGGCAAGGACCAGATCGCGTTCAAGTACACCGCCAAGGCCAAGGGTGAACCGAACATCAAGTTCCCGAAACTCGGGTGTATCATCAACGATCTCTTCACAACTTAACCCTTTTTCGAGGTGAATTTTGATGGCAACTGAAAAAACCATGCGTGTTGAAGTGAGAGCAAACACTCTCGAAACTCGAGACGGGATCAAGGCCAAGAAAGGCGACATCATCGAGGTCCCCGCAGATGACTCCAAACAGTCCGGTGCCATCCGGCACGGGCTCCGTAGCGGGAACCTGAAGCAGGTTCCGACCGAGAAAGACATGACCCCGGTTCGATCCGTGTCTGCAGACGACAAGAATCCGGGAGACGTCCGGCGCCTCGAAGACCCCCTTGAAAAGAAGAAGGAGGACGGGAAGAAAGACGACGCAAAGAAAGATGCTGATAAAAAGGACGACAAGAAGAAGTAATCCGCCATGGCAGCCACTGTTGAGAAAGTCCGGCGCCGGCCCCTGAACGATATCACCGAGCCATATCTCTTCTCTGATGAGGATATCCAGGAGGCCCTCGATGAGGCAGGGGCAACTCTTGAGCTGAGGGGTATCGATGTCGATACGGTCCTTGGAGCCAAGGCCCAGCGGCTGATGGCAGGAAAGGATGTCATCACCGACTTCATCAACCGCATCCAGAGCCGGGCCGTGACCTCGATCTCTGGGGGTTCTGATAGTGTCAGCCTGGTGGACCTCATCGCGTCAAAGGGCGAGATCGAAAAGGATCTCAACACTCTCCTGGAACAACTGGGCAGCTGTCCGGTCGAGGTCTCCTGATATGAGCGACGTCTTCTCCGTCTTCGATTTTCCCGGCCAGATCATGCACGTCCCTC
Source organism: Methanoregula sp. (assembly GCF_002835825.1). Taxonomy (GTDB): domain Archaea; phylum Halobacteriota; class Methanomicrobia; order Methanomicrobiales; family Methanospirillaceae; genus Methanoregula. The sequence continues at coordinate 3,704 of NZ_PIZH01000207.1, forward strand.
AAGTGGCCGGGAATACCAGCCAGTCAACCGGGGCCTGGCAGCCAGGTTCCCAGGGAACGGCTGTTGCCATCAAGGGCAATATCCAGGATCTCACCGTCAAGGAACTGCAGCGACTACCGGAGGGAGAATACGAGCTCGGCGATCGCAGGATCTCGACAAGCGCTGTCCTAGGTGTTGGAGATATCCTTGAGGTGACGGAGACCGACAACATCGTTACCAAATGGAGGGTCAAGGCCAGAGAACGGACGTCGTACATCCTTCCGAAATTCGGAATGCCGCTCCGGCACGTCTATCTCCTGAAACGGCGCGGGTAATCGACCCGTTTTTATGATTGGAGTGCAAACGTAAGGTATGCCTGCAAGCACCAAGAATCAAGGAGTTATTCCCTTTTGCCC
>NZ_PIZH01000208.1 GCF_002835825.1 Methanoregula sp.
GCAGGGCAAGTGCGGCAAGTGCATTGTCTTCATCCAGTCAGGACGGGCATATTTCGACCGGCAGAAATTCGGCAGGTTTTTCACCGAAGCCGAGCTTCAGAAAGGGGCCTGCCTTGCCTGCGAAACGATTGTCCAGGGCGACCTCCATGTTCTCGTCCCTGAAAGCACCCTTATCCAGGAACAGAAGATCCTTGTTGAGGGGCTTGACCACGAGATCCAGTTCCGCCCGTCTGTCCGGAAGTATTATGTCGAGCTCCAGCCCCCGAGCCTTGCAGATCCCTCGCCCGATCTCTCCCGTCTCCTCTGGGGAATCCAGAAGAGCGGCGGCCCGGTGGCAGAGAAGATGTACGCCCCGCTCGAGGTGCTCCGTGATATCCCCTCCATCCTGCGTCACAGCGACTGGAAGGTGACGGCAACCATCGGTCTCGTTCCCGGCGGCTACCGTGTTATCGATCTCCAGGAAAACGACACCTCAAACCGGATCTATGGCGCTGCTGTTGACCTGGGCTCGACAACCGTTGTTGTCTATCTCTGGGACCTGGTCACCGGGAAAGTCGTCAGCGTTGCATCGAACTACAACAAGCAGATCAGCTGTGGCGAGGACATTCTCGCCCGCGTCAACTTTGCCCGGAAGAACGGCCTCACGAAACTCCAGGCGCTTGCTGCAGAGAGCATCAACCAGGCCCTCACCACTGCCTCGAACTCTGCCGGGATCGACCGGGAGGACATCTATGAAGTTGTTGTAGCGGGTAACACGGTCATGACCCACATGCTTCTCGGGATCGACCCGGCGTACATGATCGCCGAGCCATATGTTCCGGTTGTCCGCAGGGCACTTTCCATTGCAGCCAGCCGGCTCGGGATTACCTGCAACTCCAATGGCGGCGTCTTTGCCTTTCCCGCGGTCAGCGATTTCATCGGGGGCGACATCATTGCCGACATCCTTGCCTGTGGCATGGGCGAGCGCGAAGAGATCTCGCTCCTCGTGGACATTGGCACGAACTTTGAAGTTGTTCTCGGGAACAGGGAGTGGATGTTCTCCTGTGCCGGTGCGGCCGGCCCGGCCCTTGAAGGGGGCGAGGTCCTCTTTGGCATGCGGGCCAACCCCGGGGCAATCGAGAAGATCACCATCGACCCGGTCACCCTCGACCCCAGGTACTCGACCATCAACGGGATCAAACCCCGGGGGATCTGCGGCTCCGGGCTCATTGACCTGCTTGCCGAGCTGCTGGTAGTCTGCGTCATTGACCGGACAGGGCGGATCAACACGGAGATCCAGCACCCCCGCATCAGGAAAGGGACGCACTTCCCCGAATTTGTCATTGCCTGGGCAAAGGAGACGGATATTGGAAAGGACATCGTAATTACTGAAAATGACATCAAGAACCTGATCATGAGCAAGGCCTCGGTCCATGCTGCCTGCGTCACCCTCATGAAGGAAGCGGGCGTAACCCACAAGGACATCTCGACCATATACTTTGCCGGTGCGTTCGGAAACTACCTGGACAAGAAGAATGCGACAATCATCGGCCTGATCCCGGAGATCGACATAAACGACATCAAAAATATCGGCAACGGTGCGGTCACGGGAGCTAACATCGCGCTTATCAACCGACGGGCCCGGAAAACCCTTGACGAGATTGCGTACAAAATTGCCTACATCGAGCTGAATGCGGAGAGCTCGTTCATGGATGAATACACCGGCAGCACCTTCCTCCCGCACACGGACTTCTCGCTCTTCCCGGGTGTCGAAAAACTCCTCGAATCCTGCCGGATCAGGAAGGAGTGAATGCCATGGCAAAGATGATTCCCTCACCCAACTCCCTCGCAACGGGTGTCGGAGGGCTCCCGCACACCGATCCCAAACAGGCCTGTGACGATGTGCTCTCCCTGTTCCCGGGTATTCCCTACATCCCGACACTGCCAAACCGCGCCCTTTTAGAGGGCATTGTCTTCAATGACTCAGAGCAGCTCCCGGGCCGCATCATCCGCGAGGACAGGCTCCTGTTTGACAGCACCAAAGACCAGACTGCGGCCATGGAGAAGGTGTACATGGACTTTGTTGAAGCGAACTTCTCCGGCTATGGCCTTAACAAGGAGTACGCCTCGGCATTCATGGAAATGTTGTCCCGGAAACTCCCCTCTGCCTGCGTGCTCAAGTGCCAGGTAACCGGGCCAGTAACGTTCGGGATGCAAGTCGTGGATGCAGACAAACGCCCGATCTATTACGACAGCCAGCTTGCCGATGTCCTCTCCAAGATGATCGCCCTCAAGGCCCGGTGGTGCGAGAACGCGATGAGGGAGCAGTGCGGCGCCAAGGAGACGCTTGTTGTCTTAAACGAACCTTACCTTGCATCGCTCGGCTCCTCGGTTGTGCCGGTTGACAAGGATACCGTGAAAGCGGGATGGGAGGATATCGCCTCGCTTGTCCAGGGCGGCCTTGGCGTCCACTGCTGCTCCAATACGGACTGGGAGTTTGTCATGAGCCTCGACCCGTCGGTCATCTCCCTTGATGCCTATGCAACGGCAAAGGAGTTCCTCCTCTATTCTGATGCGGTCATCTCCTACATGGAGCGGGGAGGCGTGATTGCCTGGGGAATTGTCCCTGCCGAATACAAGATCTTTGCAACAGAGACGGTGGACACACTGTATGATAAGTATCTCGCGATACGCACCCAGCTCTGCCAGAGAATGCCGGAGAAACTCTTTGACGCCCAATCTCTCGTCACCCCCAGTTGCGGGATCCGTTTTGCCGACAGGGACGGTTCGCTGGCCATCATGGGGGCAGCAGCAGAGATCTCGCACCGCATAAGGGCCGACAAAAATCTGCCCGGCTGCTAAATCACCGGAGATCAGAATGTCACCTCATCCTTTTACGATTGCACTTTCCGGCAAGGGAGGGACCGGCAAGACAACGGTCAGTTCCCTCCTTGTCCGGTCGTTTATCGCCCTGGGCGAGACACCGATCCTTGCCGTTGATGCAGACCCGAATGCCAACCTGCACGAAGCACTGGGTGTTTCCGTGAAAGAGACACTCGGGAGCATGCGGGAGGAAGCATTCTCGCGGAACATCCCGCCCGGCATGAACCGCCACGACTATGTCCGGCTCCGGTTCCGCCAGGCCCTTGTCGAGAGCGAGGGATTCGACCTTGTCGCCATGGGCCGGCCCGAAGGAACCGGCTGCTACTGTTTTGCCAATGATCTCCTGTCGGAGTGCATGCAGACCCTCGAACGCGAGTACCCGTTCATTGTCATTGACTCCGAAGCCGGCATGGAACACATCAGCCGGGGCACCATCGGGAAACCAGACCTCCTCCTCATTGTCAGCGATCCCGGCGCCCGGGGCCTCCGCACCATTGCCCGTATCAGGGAGATTGCCACCCAGCTCGGGCTTGAAAAAGAGAAGATCCACGTGGTCTTCAACCAGTACAAGACCGGGGCGGCGCCGGTGGATATCGGGGAGGAGACTCCCTTTGCGATTATTCCGGAAGACGCTGCCGTGGAGAGGGCGGATCTGGCAGCATCTCCTGTTTCCCTGATCCCGGAGGATTCACCGGCGCGGGTTGCGGTGCAGGAGCTGGCAGAGAAAATACGGGAGATAAAGCAGGAGCGGGGTGAGGGATAGCCTCTTTGTTCTGATATTGCAATACCACCTCTCCACGTGATACGTGGAGTCGGTGTGATGCAGGCAAAGTCTGAATGCGTTGACCCATATGGATGAGTTCGAAGATTTTCAAAAAAAACACGAGTGATAAATGATGGGGGCTGATGCCCCCATACCCCCGGTTGTGATTAACGGCCGCCCAAGTCGAAGGCTGAAGCATTCTCCAGGTAATCCTCGCTAACGCGATGATTACCTCCCCGAAGGGCGCCCCGCGGCGGCATCAATTCCTTTTAAAGAAAACAACTCCTTGTATGAGAATTGCATTTAGGTAATGCGGAGATATCGCATGCGCCCCCGCCCCCTTTAGGGGTGTCGAACCTCTTTAGAGGTGAGACACGAGAAGAACCTGCAAGGTTCTTCGAGACAGGGCTTTCGAAGTTGGAGAGGTTCATCAGAACCTCGACAATGAGAAGGGAGGCATAAGC
>NZ_PIZH01000209.1 GCF_002835825.1 Methanoregula sp.
TTACCCCGCCCCGTTCTCCTGTTTTTCATCATCGGGCTTCTTTTTTGCCAGTCCGCAGGGATACCCATCCCAACCGGGGGCCGGTACAGGATCTGCTTTTTTCCCATTGCCTTTTCGGCTGCGTATCGTCCCGCACAATGTTAGTACACCGTCCGACCCCCCTGCCCCACCAATTGCCCGGCTTGCACCCGGGGTTCCTGTTTTCCGTCGTAAAAACCGGGGCATTCCGGAAAAAACGGGCCCGGGCCGTGAGTTGGTGAGGGGGGTCGGGCGGTGTACTTCCGTGCCGACCGGTTCTCCAGGCCATGGCACAAGTTCCGGAAATGAGGGTAAGGAAACGGGAAATTACGTCGGCAGGAGATCCTTTCATGATGAACCGTTTCACGCGCCAACCGGGCCGGGTGCGTGGTTTAGTACACCGCCCGACCCCCCCATCTCCCGTTCCGGCCCGGTATGTCCCATGATGCCCGTGCAAAGGATGATCAATGGATCCTATTCCGGTGTTGTCCCCCCTCAATAACTCCGGGCAGGTTGCAACCGGCCCCCATACGACGGGGTAATCTGACTTGGAAAACAGGGCCTTTTCAAAACTCTCAGGTCACTAAGGCACGTCGGGATCAGTCTTTTTTCCGGGATCCCGCAATCATGCAGAGCAGGCACCCGGCCAAGGCAATCCCGGCAACCGGCAGGAAGGGGTCCAGCGGCGTCTCCTCAGGCGGGTGTGCAGCAGGATGGAATTCGATATCAACTGTTGCATACCGGGGCATGACCGGGCGGAGACGATCGACCGGCCTGTCCACCACATACACCGTATACTTCCCGGGTTTCAGGGTGCCAAGGATCACTGACGTGTCCCAGGCATAGGTCCAGGTCCCACCCGCAAGCTGGACCGGAGCGGTCGTGAACATTCCCCTTCCGGCCGGAATGTTGAGGTTATCGAGCGCAACGCCGCGATTGTCGAGACCGTCCCCGGTAAGGAAGAGAAAGACCGCGATGGTGGTGGTCCCGCTGACCGTCCCGTTCAGGACGATGGTATCCCCGATGCGGGCGGTCTGGGGCGTTGCGTTGATGGTGAGGGTTGCTTCTGCTGCTACCGGCAGGGCGATGAACAGGAGTGCAGTAAGCACAAACAGCAGGCGCAACCCTTTCATGGAAAAAGCATGTGCTGTTGTGACATAAAAAAAAGTCCGATCTGACCCGTACCGGTCAGAACGTGACTACCATGACGGCTTCTTCCTCTTTTTTCAGTTCGCCCCGGAGGTGCCCGGCATCGAAATCATAGGCATCATGGGGATTATAGTCCTCGTACAGCTCGCACTTATCGAGGATATCGACAAACTCTTTTAAGAAGATCCGCGGGATGATATCGACCCGGCCCCCGAAACGGGTGGTAATCTTCCGGATCATCGCCCGGATGAAACGGTGGGAGATCCGTTCCCGGTCAGGTTCGGAATATGCCTGTGCATAGACGTCTACGACCCTGAGCGCAACGAGTTCAAGTTTTGCGGTGTCGAACTTTGAGAGAAGGATCTGCGGCTGCCGGGGATTTTTAAAATCGTCACTCTGGGTTACACTGATCCGGTCGTAGAGCGGGGGAAGAGAGCGGATCCCGCGTGACCCGTCAAACAATGCCGGTGTTCCCGTAAAGAGGAAGAAACAACGGGGCATCTCCCCCTTGTCAACGGCATCGATGAGCCGGACAAGGACCTGGTATGCCTTCTCGCGCTGGTTCCGCTGGAGTCCCTGGGTGGTCTCCAGCTCGTCAATGGCAATGACAAGACCGCTGTACCCGGCGCCATGGATGATCGAGACGAGCCCCTGGAGAAAGATGAAGGCAACGGAATCATCGATGTCGCCCTTTACTCCGGCTTTTGCCTTCAGTTCGCGGCCGATGTTCGGCTCCGCGGAGATCCACCCTAGTGCAGCCTGGGCGAGCGTGAAGTCGCCGGCATTTCCGGCCCGGTAATAGGTCCGCAAAGTAGCAGCAAGCGCGGAGTTCAGCGACGAGATCCCTGCAAGGGCGGCCTCGATCTCCCGTTCCGTTGCGGCTTCGAGTGCTGTATCATTTTCAGCATCCCCGCTGACAGAGAGGATCCGCTCCTCGATGTTGAAGAGCCAGGTGTCTATGATCGCTTTCAGGGCATGTTCTTCGCCAGTGGTCCGCAGGTTGGCACACACCTGCTGGTAAACCCCCCTGAGTTTGTGCAGGGGGGTTCCCGGGGAGATCACGATATGGGAGGTAACAAATCCCTTGGAACGGGCAATTTCGAGGGCCCGCGCAACAAGGAATGTCTTACCGCTGCCGTACTCCCCGCGGATGAACTTGAGGTCGCCGCCACCTCTTGCCACATAGTCCAGTTGTTTTCCGATAACTCCCTCTTCCACCTCGAGGCCGACAGCGATCCGCTCAAGGCCTCCCGCCGGAACTGTACCCCGCCGGAGCGCGTTGATGATGTTGATGCTTTCGAGCCGGTTCTTCTCCATCCGTTCAGGATCCGCAATACTCATAGATCTCTCCGTCCTCTCCCATCCCTTTCTTCGCAATCAGGCCGATGCCCTGGGATGCAGCCTTCTGCACCAGCCGGTTCACCACACCGGCAATCCTCCGCGTCCCCAGAAGCGTACGGAGCTCCATCTCGCTTGCCTTCCGGTGGTGGCGGAGGAACGCAACGATCTTCTGTTCCTGCTCGGTAAGGCCGAGTTGCTCTGTGACCATGCTCCCGGCCGGTGCGGTACCCGGTTTCTCCGCTGGCTGGTGCGCCGGCAGGACAGGACAATCGACAAGGGCGTGCTCCTTGCAGCGCACAAGAAGGGCAAGATAGTCTTCCATCGGTAATGTCTTCGGGTGTGCCGGCAGGGCATCGATGCCGCGGAGGCAGAAGTACTTGCATGCCGGGTAATCCGCCGTCGCCAGTGCATTCGCAGCCGAATGGAAAAATGCGTTTGCGAGGAGTTCCTTCTCTTCTGTTGAGAGCGATTCAGTCCGGTCCTCGAGCTTCCGGATCAACAGGTCCATTAAGCGCTTCATGGTGTGCATCCTTCCGCTCCCCTCGACAATGAGGGCAGCCACCCGCACAAGATCGGACCCTTTCCGGACATTGGAAAGGATATAGATCATCACCTTCTCGCACTCGCGTTCCTCCCCGTTTGCCGCTAGGAACAGCGCGTAGTCCAGCCCGCCGGAAAGGAAGTCCGCCCGGTATGCCCGGTAATACCAGGACCGGGCCATGGCAGGGTTTCCGGTCTCCTCGTAGAACCGGGCCGTCTCAAGCAGGCTTGCCACATTCAGGTCACGCGATACCGTATCCAGGAGGTGACGCTCCGCTTCATCTGCTGGCAGGGTGCGGATCAGGAACCTTCGGTACCCGCCAATGATTCTCCCGAGCATGACCATGTCCGATTTGGCAGCCAGTTCGTCCTGCACAAGGTGCTCGTACCGTTCCAATGCCCGTGCCGTATCTCCGGTAGCACCGAGCAAGTCGCACTCGGCAAGGCGGTATTCCGGATTGGCCGGGCAGATGGCGAGGAGATCGAACACAGCCTTCAGCGCATCCCGGGGTCTTCCCGCGGAATGGAGTGCATGGACATAATCGAAGAACAGGGGATCGTCCGGCCGATCCTTCAGGATGGAAGCATATGCTTCGAGCGCCCGGCCGGTGTCATACCGGGCAAGTGCATCAAGAGAGGTCCTGAGCATGGCAGGGTCTCGTGTTGACTCCCATGCAGAATGCGCATGCTCTGCTGCGGCCCGGAAGTCCTGTACCTGGAGGAGTGCTTCGATATATTCCGGTAAGAACGGCTGGATCCCTCCCTGCCCTTTGAGAATTGCAAGCGCATCCTCCCCCCTTCCGCAACCGATGAGCGCCCGTACCAGGTTACCGGTGTCCTTATCTGTTCCGGCCAGTTTCGTGAGATGGAGCAGTAATGGCAGGGCTCCCCGGAAGTCGGTATGGGAGAGGAGATACTGGGCATAACTCCTCAAAGCATCCTGGTTGGCCGGGTCCAGCCTGACTGCCTCAGCGTACCCGGATGTCTCCTCATCATCCCCCCTTGCCTCCACCACTTTTCCTCGGTAACTA
>NZ_PIZH01000210.1 GCF_002835825.1 Methanoregula sp.
CGTTCCTTGCAACCTGGGCGGAGCCTGCGGAGACTTCCTCGACGCTTGCGTTTGCCTCCTCGGCGCTTGCCGCGAGATTCCCGACCTGCTGGTTGACCACGGTCATGGATTTCGATACCTCGATGCCGATATTGTTGAGGGCCTGTTTGAACTTCACAAAGTCGCCCTGGACATTGAGTTTCTCATCAACCCGTGCGGTGAAATTACCCTGTGCATATTCGCCGGAGACCCGCATAGCCTCGTTGACCGGCCCGACTACACCATCCAGTGTCTGGTTGAAACCCCGGATGATCTCTTTATATCCGCCTTTGAACTTGTCCGCGTGCCCGCGGGTCGAGAGGCGGCCTTCAACAGCGGCCTTTGAGAGCATATTCGCTTCTTCAACCAGGGCAGCGATTGAATCAATGGTGGTCTGAAGGGCCGGAACAACTTCGTCCTGGGCGTCCTGGGCTTTCAGCTTAGAAGAGAGGTCGCCTTCGGCTATCTTCTGCATGGTGCCAAGGACATACTTCTGCTGACCCTTGGCATAGTTATCCATGATCCGGGCCATCTCACCGATCTCGTCCTTCCGGTTGAGGTTAAGGCGGGCGCTTAGGTGTCCTTTGCTGAGCTCCTTGAGGTTGTTTGCAGCCTGGTCAAGCGGTCCAGTGATACTCTTTGAAAGGTAGAGAGCAACGCCAAGACCAATCAGGATGCCGGTAATGGAGAGGATCACAAGATAGAGCGTTGCTGCCGAAGCTGCTGATGATGAATCTTTATTCAGCTGTTCTGCAGAATCGCGATTATACTTGGCAATGTTCTGATATGCTGCAACGGTATTTGTCCGTGCCGTGATCAGCGGAGATCCTGCTGCAAGGGCTGCATCGATGGTCGCAGTGTCGCCGGCATCTGCAGCCTTTAACACTTTATCGTATTCAGACAGGAATGTTGCATAGTTTGAATCAAATTTATCAAGGTCTGTCTTTTCCTTAGTGTTAAGGGAAGCACTGCGGAAATCATCCATCGTTGTTTTTATATTGGCCTTTAATGTTTCGGCCGTGCTCCTCACGGTTGTTCTGGCAGAAGGCACATAGATATAACGATATATCTCAGCACGCATCTGCTGGAAATCAGCGCTTACACTTCCTATCTGATCAATGGTGACAACGCTGTTCTCGTACATATCTTTCGACCGGGCTGCAGCATCGTTTGCACTCATGAATGCAAACGCGGCGATGATCGCCATGATGATAAGGACTATGACGAAACCGCCAATCAGTTTCTTTCCGATTTTCATATCATCGATGAAACTCATACTGTGTCACTCCCTCTGTCACGAATTTCTGCCGGCCTGTCAGGGGCCGGCTCCCAATCTTCATGACTGACTATCACGTCATGCTCCCAGTTCCCTTCAGAGAGCACGCCCATATCATCATCACTTGTGCTCATCAAAGAGTCAAGGGTAACATAGACTTTCGTTATCCATTGTATATAAAGATTAGGCCAACACTGATTGAAAGCAATGTTTAATAGTGTTGAGTAATAATGATGATTACTCGCAGGAATGGGTTACAATGAATACATTCCATCATATTTACCGGGAGTAACTGCATGGTTCGTGAAGAGGAGATCAAACGTATCACCGAGCTGCTCGGACATAATCCTGCCGGTCTTACGATAGAACAGGTCTCCCGGCAGCTCTCTATCAACCGTACAACGGCAGCCAAATACCTCAATTTCCTGATTGCATCCGGCCAGATCCGGAAGCGGAATCTCGGACCTGCCAAGATCTTCACTCTTGCGGCACGGATCCCGATGTCGCATTTCCTGAACCTCTGGCAGGATGGAATAATCATCATTAATAATGATCTGGTAGTACAGCAGGTCAATGATCAGCTGATTGCTGTTCTCTCGCTGAACCGGGAGGATCTTCTTGGAGAACGGATCACAACAGGCCCCTTCACATCATATATCACGCCCGAGGTTCTCCAGAACCTTGAACTGGCGCGGGAGGGGACTGAGCAGGTCCAGCAGATCTCCCTGAAAATCGGTGACCGGGAAGAGCAGTTCCGGCTCAAGATAATCCCCCTTGCCCTTGAGCAGGGGGAGACCGGTTTTGGCCTGATCTTCGAACAGCTTCCCCGCCTGGCAGAACCAGCACCGGATATTACTCCTGCACAGAATATATCATCCGGTTCACCGGGTCCTGTGACGGACGACTTGCAGAAGCGACTTTCAGAATTCCGCAAGATTGAAAAAGCGCTTCTAGAGTCCGAGGCCAAGTATCGTGCACTTGTGGAGAATATCGCGGAAGTGATCTTTACCCTCAATGACCACGATCAGGTCACCTACGTAAGCCCCGCGATCCGGAACCTGACCGGGCATGCCCCTTCCGATCTCATGGGGAGGCGTTTCCAGGAGTTTGTCTTTACCGAGGATATCGTGCCCTTCGAGAAAGGCCTTGAACGGACACGGCGTGGCACTGACGGGCCAATCGAGTTCCGGCTCCTGACAAAGCAGTCTTCGGTACGGTGGGTACAGGTGACCGGCCGCAGCCTTGCCGGAAAGACCCCGGGAGCCGGGTTCCAGGGCGTCATGGCTGATATCCACGAACGAAAGCAGATCGAAGATGCCCTGCGGCATGCCAACAAGCAGATCATCCTCTTAACCAGCATTACCCGGCACGATATCCTCAACGGGATCACCAGCCTTCGCCTCTCCTTTGATCTTCTCAGGAATGAGCCTCTTGACGAGAAATTCCGGAAAATTGTCGATCAACAGGAAAGGGTGGTCTCCCAGATCCAGCACCAGATCAGCTTCACCCGGGATTACCAGAATATCGGCATCCGTCCCCCGGGCTGGAAAGATGCGGGGGAGCGCTTTGCCGCGGCAGTTGCATCGCGCCCTACCGGAAAGGTTGCTATACAGGCTGAGGTAAAGAACATCGAGATATTCAGCGATGATTTGATCGAACGGGTCTTTGCCAACCTTATCGAGAATACTCTGGAGCATGGCGGGAAAGCAACAACCATCCGGTTTTTCCCGGAAAACCGGGGCAGGGATCTGGTGCTGGTGTTTGAGGATGACGGTGTCGGGGTCCCCCGCGAGGAGAAGGAGCAGGTCTTTGAGCACACCCGCCGCGGGCGGATCAGCTATGGCCTCTTCTTCTCCCGCGAGGTGCTTGCGATTACCGGCCTCTCGATCCGTGAGACCGGGGTTCCAGGGAGCGGAGCGCGATTCGAGATCCTTGTACCGGAAGGGTTATACCGGTAACCGCAGAGATTCCTGCGGGAGATGAGCAGAGGAATCATCATGACAGCAGAAACAAGCACGAATGCAGAAGAATGCATGAAAGGGGATTTTGGGGAGGTTCTGGAGTTCTCCCTGTGTAACGAGAACTATGCGCTGGACATTAATATTGTCCGTGAGATAGTTGAGATGATGCCCATCACGGTCATCCCCCGGGCACCGGTGTATATCACCGGTGTCATCAACCTCAGGGGCGAGATCGTGAACATTGTCAACCTGAATTCCTTTTTAAAACTTCCCGACCGGCCGATCACAAAAGGGCAGAAGATCATTGTCCTGATGGCGGAAGTCGCCGGAGGTAACAATGTCGGCGTCATTGTTGACACGGTGAGCAGTGTCACGGAGATCAAGGAATCGCAGGTTGACTGCATGACCCAGAGCATCGCGGGAAACGAGTCCCGTTATATCAAGGGCATCATCAATACCCGGCAGGCAGAAGCGGGAACAGACAATGAGAAGAAGAAAGGCCTGATCATCTGGCTGGATATCCATAAAATGTTTAAGGATATAGAAAAGAACTAACCAACATCAGGGACGTCTCTTGTATGGATGATTCTGCTACCGACTTTAATTTATTAAAAAAACATGTGGAACAGCTGCTGAAGATCCAGTGCTCGAACTATAAGGAAGATTACATAAAGCGCCGCTTCCTTTCCCGGATGA